>JAJFLT010000001.1 GCA_021772555.1 Opitutales bacterium
CATGCCCTCAGGGGAGGCGTTTGGAAGCCGCGGACCACGCCCCACTCCTACCAGGGAAGCGTCAAAACCCTCGAAACATTGCTTGAAGCGAGGGAGCGTACGGGCCTGCCCATAGTGACCGAAGTTATGGATGAGGCGCAAATCGACATCGCGGTGGAGGCCAAAATCGACATGTTACAGATCGGCACCCGCAACGCCCTCAATTATTCTTTGCTCAAAAAGGTGGGCAAGAAAACGGCGGACACAAACATGGCCGTTCTCCTCAAAAGAGGGCTTCATATGGGGCCGATTGACGAGTACATCGCAGCGGGCGAATACATTGTATCCAACGGCAACCCGAATTTGTTTTTCTGCCCCCGAGGGACCATGCCGGGGCTGGACGGTTACCGGAACCATCCCGATGAGTCCATTACGCCGCTTCTCAAACAGAAAACCTGGGCTCCCGTAATTATCGATCCTTCCCACGCGGTGGGCCGGTCCATGTATGTTCCGGCATGTTGCCTGGCAGGCATGGCCTACGGGGCCGACGGCCTCATTATTGAAACCCATATCGATCCCGTGCGGGGCATCGGGGACGACCCTGTGCAAAGTGTCACTCCGGGTGTTCTCCAAAAAATCATAAAGGATGCCCGCGCCATCTGGGATTTTCCTTCCCGTTTCACCTCCTCATTCCGGGACGGGCAATTGTGACAGGTTTTTTAACCGTTTGTGGGCGGTTTCTTCATGAGCTGCTTCCAGTGTCATGGCCAGATCTTTTATTTTAATCGGCTTGCTCAGGTAGGCGTCCATGCCGGCATTGAGGCAATGTTTTTTATCCTTCACGGTTGCTCCCGCGGTTAATGCGATGAGGTAAGGTTGCCGATCTTGAGAAAATGTTTCGCGTATAGCCTGAGTTGTTTCAATGCCGTCCTTTTTGGGCATTTGCACATCCATGAGGATGACATCGTAGCATTCTTTTTCCATAGACCGCAAAACCTCGTCACCGTCACTGGCCACATCGGCACGGTAACCGAGACGTTTGAGCAAGAGAAGGGCGACTTTTTGGTTGACGGGATTATCCTCAGCCAAAAGCAGGTTTATGTTCTTTTTGGAAGCAGGAAGGTTTTGGAATGGTGATCTGGTGCGCCCGATAACGCCGTTTTGGGCCGGGGAATTCTGTAAAGTATGCCTCAAGGCATTTAACAAAACGTATTTTTTCACCGGTTTGTTCAAATAGGCGGATAAGTCCAGTTGTTGCCGTAGTTTTACCGTGTCTGGGTGTGTAATGGAGCTCAGCATAATCAACGGCAGATTACCGTAGGATGGAGAATTGCGAATGGTTGTCGCCAGTTCCATTCCATCCATGTGAGGCATTTGGTAGTCTAGAATGGCAGCTTCGTAAGGGGCGCTTTGGTCTAATTTGGCAAGCGCTTTGGCACCGGATTCAGACTCATCGGCATAGATGCCCCATTTACTTAAAAGAAGTGTGAGGATGTGACGGTTGGTGGCGTTGTCGTCCACGATCAACACCCGTTTTCCCATCAATGATTCCGCCTGAAAGGTGGCCGAGGGTGGATTTTTGTCCGGTCTCAACTTGGCCGTAAAGAAAAATTCGGAACCTTTGCCTTCTTCACTCCTTAAACCGATGTCTCCGCCCATTAAGGTGCTGAGTCTTTTGCTGATGACCAGCCCCAACCCCGTCCCGCCGTATTGGCGCGTGGTCGAGGCGTCCACCTGGGTAAATGCCTCGAAGAGGATACCTTGCCGTTCGACGGGAATCCCGATTCCCGTATCGCGCACGGAAAACCGTAAAATATATTTCCCACCCTTTTTTTCATCTAAAGTAACGGTGGTAACTATTTCACCTTCGCTGGTAAATTTTATGGCATTGCCCAATAGATTAATGAGGATCTGGCGCAACCGTGTGGGGTCGCCGATGAGGTATTCAGGCGCCTTGTCATCAATGTGGCAGAGCAGCTCCAGTCCTTTTTCGGCGGCTGCCGGCCCGAATAGCTCAATCGCTTCCTCCAGGCAACCGGTGAGACTGAAAGCCACGTCTTCCAAATCCAACTTACCCGATTCGATTTTGGAAAAATCCAGTATATCGTTGATCACCTTGAGGAGAGCCTCGTTGCTGGTTTGAATGGTTTGTGCAAAGTCCAATTGATCCTCGCTCAGCTCGGTGTCCATGAGCAGGCTGGTCATGCCCATGACGGCATTCATGGGAGTGCGTATTTCATGACTCATATTAGCCAGGAAATCACTTTTTGCCTGATTGGCCGCTTCTGCCGCCTCCTTGGCCGTTTTCATTTGCCCTTCCGCCAGTTTCCGTGCCGTGATGTCGGACTCGATAGCGATGTACTGGATTAATTTTCCATTCCTGTCGAAAATCGGGGTGCCTTCGATATCGACCCAGTAGGATTGGCCACTTTTTTGGTAATTGAGGATTTCCGCATGGAACTCTTTGCCTTGCTTGGTTCTTTCGCTCATATAGGCGATTACTTCTGGGTCGCTCCCGGGTCCTTGCAGCAACTTGCCCACTTTTTGCCCTTCCATATCGAAAAGATCGTAACCTGACATTTTCACGAAAGCCAGGTTCACCCATTCGACTTCACCCACCGCATTGGCAATTACTACGGCTGTATTGGAGCGACTGGCCACGAGAGAGAGCCGCCGCATTGACTCTTCCATTTCCTTTCTCATGGTGGTATCGCGATGGGTTCCCGTCATGCGGAGTGGCTTCCCGTTGCTATCCCTGTCCACCACTTTCCCCCGGTCCTGAATCCAAATCCAATCGCCATATTTTGATTTGAGTCGATGCTCCGACTCGTAACTGGGAGATTTGCCATCCAGATGGCGTTGGAGTTTTTCCAGAGCTTCGGCTTGGTCGTCGGGATGAATCAATCTATCCAGACAATGAAATTGAGTGTCCATCTCATCGTATTCGTACTCGAGGATTTCTGCGTAACGTCGATTAAAAATCGTCGCGTTGGATGTGATATCCCAGTCCCAAAGACCCAGCCCGGTGTTTTCAATAGCCAACTTGTAGCGATTCTTTTTAACGATCAGTTTTTGCTCTTTCTCCTTTCCACTGGTTATATCGAGACAATAACCAGCCAGACCGATGAACAAACCGCTGGAATCTTGAATGAGCCCGGCCTGGATTGAAATCCAGCGATACTCGCCATTAAAACCGCGAATGCGTGTTTCCGCAGTATAGGGAATGTTTTTTTCATGGGCGGTTTGATCTGTTTTGAGCAAGGATTCAAGATCATCGGGATGAACCCCATCGACCCACCCATCGTTCAGCTCGAAATCCGCTGTCTGCCCCCTGAAATCAAGCCATGCCTTGTTGAAATAGACCCGGCAGCCATTTTCGTCCGACAACCAGGCGGGGAAAGGGCAAATTTGCAGCATTGACGAAAATTCCGAAATTTGGTTTTTCCCCTCCAGACCAAGAAGGGCTACCCCAATCCGAAGTTGAGGTTCTCTTGAGCTGAGAACTTGTTGTGAAACCGGTTTACTCATGTAAGATAACCAACCATGTCAGGCCAACAGGGCCAATATCTGCCCTTACGCTGATTATTTTGGATGTTACAGGAATGAACATACAATGCGTTGAGCCAGGAGGAGTTATTCTGATGGAATTAAACTGAAGGAAAGCTCTACAAAAGTCGGTCGGTGAAACCAAAAATTAATTAGAACCTATCTCAAATTCGAAGATGACGATGCAGAGAGCAATTATGTGTTTGAGCAAGGCGCGTCGGGACGTGCCGGGCTGGAAGCCCTGGCGACCCGACGGAACCTGCGGCGTTTGCTCGCGCCGGAAGGGCTCCACGCCCATCTGGGCCCGATGCCGCCTGGCATCTGCCACCGTGGCACTACAAACATCATTCATCTGCGAATTTGAGATAGGTTCTACAAATTCCATCGGCTCCGGCGAACTCCTCATAGCATCCATTTACGGTGAATTTCCTTTTTCCACGCCCTCTAATTGCAGGAGTAGTATTTCGGCTTCGGATATTCGTCCAAAATTCGCTATATAGGGGTTGAATACTCGAATTATTTGTAGGAAGTTACCGCATGAATACACAAATCTTCTTCCAAAGTCTCTGGGAGGATTACATAGGGATGGCGCCCCGTGCCGCCCGGCTTAAATCTGTTTTTGAAACCAGAGGCGAGCAAGTCCTCAATGATCACGTCGCCTTTCGGACCCTTGACCTGGATCCGATTCGCCTTCCATCGCTGCAGAAGCATATTCTTGCCCTCGGCTACGAGCCGTTGGCGCCCTATGCTTTTACAGAAAAAAAATTGAATGCCTGGGGTTATTTGCATCCCGATCCGGCGCAGCCCAGGATTTTTCTCAGTGCCCTGGATTGCACAGCTCTGAGCGCTGGGGCGCAAAAAATCCTGCAAGGTATTTGCGCACAGATTGATCGAAGCCGGGTGGAGGATCCGGAGGTGCTCTGGGCGGGACGTTTGTGGGACCCGATTTCCTGGGAGGACTATGGAACTCTGCTGGCCGAGAGCGAATACGCTGCCTGGTTCGCAGCTCTGGGATTGCATGCCAACCATTTCACTATCGCCGTCAACCACCTCGAGAAAACCCCGACCGTAGAAGGGGTGCTGCAAGTGGTGGAAGCACAGGACATACCGGTCAACGAATCCGGCGGACGGGTCAAAGGATCACCCCAGGTTCTGCTGGAGCAAGGGTCCTCCATGGCCGACCGCATGCCGGTGGAATTTGCTGGTGGCCAGACGCATGAGATTCCCACTTGTTACTACGAGTTTGCCTTCCGCTACCCGGATGCCGACGGCAACCTCTACAACGGTTTCGTGGCCGCCAGCGCGGATAAAATTTTTGAATCCACCGACACGCACTCCGTGTCCAGCAAAGGTTAGGTCCCATGCGCAACGTAATTATTTTAGGCTCCGGCAAGATTGGCGGAGCGATTGCCAAGCTGTTATTTCATAGCGGCGATTACGCGGTCGCGGTGGCCGATTCTGATGAGGCATCACTGCAACGTCTGAAGGACACGCTTCCCGTCGAGACTATTCACCTCGACGTGACAGACGAGGAAAAGGTGATAAAATGCCTGCAAGGGAGGGAGCGGGTCCTGTCGGCCTGTCCTTATTTCCTCAACCCATCCATTGCCAGGGCAGCCCTCGACGCCGGGATCAGCTACTTCGATCTGACCGAGGATGTTGCCACATCACATACGGTTATGGAGCTGGCTGGACAAGCCCGCGAAGGCCAGGTTTTTATGCCTCAATGCGGATTGGCGCCCGGTTTTATCAGCATTCTGGCCAACGATCTGTGCGCCGGATTCGAGAGCCTGGAGGAGGTCAAGATGCGGGTTGGGGCGCTTCCCCAATTTCCCTCCAACATGATGCTCTATAACCTGACTTGGTCTACGGACGGATTGATCAATGAATACTGCAATTCCTGTGAGGCTATTTCGGACGGAGAGCCGGTTCAATTGATGCCTTTGGGCGGATTGGAGCGTTTTTCCCTGGATGGAGTCAACTACGAGGCCTTTAACACTTCCGG
>JAJFLT010000002.1 GCA_021772555.1 Opitutales bacterium
TCCTTCGACGGAGGAAAACGGGTGCATGTATGTAATTCCACGAACGCAGGATAACGGTTATTCCGATTACGAGCCGGTTGATCCTGAGAAGCATGTCTTTAATCAGGAGATACGGAAGGGGCAGTTTGATGGGTCGAAGGCCGTGGCCTGCACCCTGCAACCTAACGAAGCGAGCCTGCACGACGGGAAGCTTATCCACGGGAGTCCGCCCAACACCTGTAGCTAGAACGAAATACCGATTACTTAATGAGCAACAGCCCTTTTAGGTTCTAATGTGCCGAAAGCTATCACGAATTAATCATCAATAAACACCTAACACATTATGAAAATTGAACATTTAACTGACTGGTCCATTACCCATGGAGGGATTCAACGCGTTCTGCATCCTCACCTGAATGTTGAAGTCAACGGTCAGACATGCATTCGCTACCTGCGTTTTGGAAGACCGGTGATTTTAGACCGCTTGGAAATTGAGAGGCTGGTTTATTCCAGGATTGTTCCAGATGTGCCCACCCATCCCGCTCATATCATCATCGCCACACTCGATCCCAACTCTTGGCAGTGGGAAACCATCCGGGAGATTGATCTGCCCTATTATTCCAAAATAAATGGGGAAGGGCTCTCACAGGACATGAACATCGATGAAATGGAGGAGCATTTCAAACAGATCCTGAAAGAAGAGCCGATGACGATTCCACTGGATGGACTACAAACAGATCATCTGCGAATTGTATGTGACCGTGAACATCCGGTTTGGCCGAGTCATGGGGAGATGGATGGAGGGATTTATAATGTTCCGTTTGGTATTTTGAATAAGCTAAAAGCGTTCGGTGTGCCACGCGACGATTCGTCTGTCAGCGTCAACTACAATGATGACTATCGCCCGATCTTGAAACAGGGAAAAATCAATCCAAAAGCGCCGACAGGAATGGAGATCGTCGAACGGCCCGATATGATCCTTTATCAAGGCAAATACTTTTCGATTGGTTTCAATCGCTACCGCCCCATTCTGATGCATCTGGGATGGGATATTATCGGAGGCAAGGATGCCTCCAATAACCGGCTTTTCGCTACGAGACTTCCATTTCTGGACAAAAAGATGGGCGGGGTCAGTGGCCCCTTGTTGCGAACATTATTCAACGATTATCCCGCGCATTTGTGGACGGGCGAGGTGTCGATTGATGGCAACAAAATTTCTTACCGTAATCTGGAGGTCATTGATGGATTGAAGATCGATGCTCTATTCACTGTAGAGAGCGATCGCGTCAGAATAGAATTGAGACAAACCTGCAGCCAGGCGATTCCGGTCATCGATGCAGCGTGCTGGCGGCTGGCATGGGACACGACCAAAGGGATTACAGGGATGGCAGGCATGCCGACCCTCAAGGCGGGCAGAAATGGCGATGTAGCACTGCCCGGAATGTGGACCAGTGACGGCAATGGTTGTCTTTCCCATCGTCTGGTCGAAGGCGACCCAAATGAGACACGCCTGCAGGTCGAAAGCTATCGTTTTGAAAGTAGCGTGACGGGAGGCTTTGTCTTCGGTGAGCATCCCGGGGAAAATCAGTGCCAGGTTGTGCCGGAAGGGGAAAAGCATGCCGTGTATGAGTTGGCGCTTGATAATTTCCAGCCCAATGAACAAGAGGGCGCGCCGATGCCAAGCGAGGGATTGAAGAGACACTGGGGAACGGCTTTTTCATGTTTCAGACCTGAATTCCGTGGGTTTTCTAATAATGCCGGTTCAACAAACTGCCATCAGGTTCAATTCTCTCCCACTGAGATTGTCGTTCGAACGAAGTGCCCGGCGAATGGTCCAAATCCCTTCGATCTTGCTCGGTATACGATTGGCAGAGGCCTCCTGGACGGTGGTGGCTACGGCTATTGGCGCACCCTTTTTCTTGATACGGACCCTGTTCTTCTCTCTTCAGCGGGGCGGATTCATCAAGCTGATCCGAACCTGCAGTGGCTCAAACACATTGAACCCGGTCTTGTCGCGGCTGCTGAGCGTATGCTTGAGATGATCGACGACAGTGGTATGTTGATCTGTAAGAATCTCAGCGGCAATTCCGGTTCGTATCGGTGGAGTTCGAATGCCATGGATGTTGTGGGATTCGGCCATATCGACGGTTACGTGAATGCCTGGGCTTATCGGGCATTCCGGAATGTTGCAGCCATGCTGGATGATCTTTCATCAAGCCGCGATCTCGTGCTTAGGTGCCGTCAGGCTGCGACTAAACTTTGTGAAAGCTATCCGTCGTTTCTCTTGAATTCGGAAACGGGATGGTTCGCCGGCTGGCGCAGTCGAGATGATCAAATGCATGATTATGCCTTTCTTTCGGTCAACGGGGTCGCCTTGGCCTTCGGACTTCTTGATGAAGACCGAGCAATAAAGGCGCTTACGGCCTTGGAACTGAAACGAAAAGAGTATGGGCCACCAAGTTCAACCATGGGATTGCCCTGTAATCTATTACCCATTCGCGAGGAAGACCATATGCTGGCGAAGGCATTCAAAAGTAATAATCCCACCTTCGAAACCTATACCGATGGCGGCCTCAGTGGTTTCCCAGCGACTTATTATCTTAGAGCATTATCAATATATGGTTTTAAAAACCAATCGAAAACCATGGTGAATGAATTGAAGAGTGGTTATGCGGCGGGTATGTTTAATGGAGGTAACCTATCAGGTCATGAATTTCGTTCATGGGAGGGCCTTCCGAGCGGATATGAAGGCACACTCTGCTCATGTTTTGGCCCGATGTATGCCATTGCAATCGAAGAGGGCATCATACAACCGGCTGATCCTGAATGGTGGCCAGCTAACGGTTGAAACATCGAATTATTCAACACTCTCTCTGCCGCGGGAAGCTTCGTTTTCACAAGTTCAACTGTTGGATTTAGTTAATCCAGTAAGAGTAGAATGCGGCGTTATGGAATGTGAATCGGATGCTGACTTCTTCTCCTTTGAGGGTTGCCATATTGCCTTTCAGCCAGCGCACTTTGCCACGCGGTTGATTCCCTTTCATGGGAGCGGAAATCGCCAGCACCTTTCCATCTTTGTCCAGAACCTCTGCGCGAAGGTCTCCCCCGGAGGCATCAACGTTCACGAATAGATTCCCGTCAGGAGCGATGAAGGACTCCGTCAGAAGGGTCCCCGTTGTCTCTCCCGCGTCGAGCGAAATAAATCCATCCCGCCGCAGCACCGCAAGGCAGACCGCGCAGTTGTTTATTTCGCCTACGGGCGGCATTCGGTATTTGCAACCGGTGTAGTAGAACCAGAGCTCATCGCCCTGGATCAGCGGGCTGGAAGGGGGCATAATCTGTGTCCGGTCGTAGGCACCTGAGGCTACCGTGGACGGACCGATAAAGGTTTTGCGGTCGCCGAGTCGCTTCCAGGTCGTCAGATCGCGACTGGTTGCCAGTTGAACCAAGTGGAAGCCCATATCACCCATGATCTTATCAGAGCGATTGCGATGAAACATGGCTGGGAGTCCGATGTAGAGTCCTTCGTAGCGAAACACGCCGAAATTGTAGACATCGACCTGGCAATTCGCCGGGTCGATGGTGGGAGGGTGATGAAGAGTCGGATCGGCAAGCCGTGCCCTCATATTCTCCGCGCCAAGCTTCTGGTCCAGTTCGTCGGCGTGGAACAACACTTCCAGGCAGGTCCATGTTTCAAAGTCTTTACTGACCCAGATGGCCTGTGACCGGCTGTATGGCCCGCCCCATTTTAGTGTGGCGATGAATAGGCCGATCTGCCGGTCATAGCTGAGATTCGACTCGTCACTCGACGGGAGCGCAGGAACATCCAGGCGCTTCCAGTGGATGCCATCGGGGCTGACGATGGGTTGACGGCCGTCGATCCCGAGCAGACCCTTGAATCGTCGGGATGGATCGGAATCATCGGGATCGAAGACTACGTTTTTGATCGCGTTTTCCCCCCACTCGAGGTTCGGGTCCACGGTAACGATATTGTTCTCCAGAGAGCCTTCGAACTCCTTCTGCCGGAGCATTGGTTTGGTCCAGTGAATCCCGTCCTTGCTTTCAGCGTAGCACGTGTTTCCACCACCTATTAGCCAGATCTTGAATCGCTCAACGGTCGGATCCCAGGCGGGCACGCATCGTGTTTGGACATCAAGCTCCCAGGGACGATCCCGTGAAATGACCGCCCCCTTCTTGGTCGGTTGGTGCATGGTCCGTTCGAGATTTTCGATCTTCGAAATACCGTAATCGTCCAGAAATAGCTGCCGCTGTCCGGCGGGAACTCGAAAGACAGTCTCATCCGATAAACGCGCCAATGTCACCAGTACTTCCTTCGCCTGCTTCGTCGTCTTTCTTATTTCTCCCGTATGTTCTTCGATTCGTATCGATTCGATGAGAGTGTTGGGTTCGCGCCCTCGTATAATCAGGGTATGTACACCTTTGGTCAGTTCCCAAATGCGCGGATCCCAGATGCCCGTGTTCTGGTCGACCCAACGCGCGACTCGCGACTCGAATCCTTTTGTGACGGGTATTACCCATGTTACCGGGAAGGATTCTTTATCCCAGTCGATATAGAACGAGTTCTCGGAAGTCGACGGGGCATTCACGGATGCCGTAACACTATAGAAACCGGTCTTGGGTATAGTGACGCGCCACCGCGCCCGACCACCCAGAACCGGATCGGTGGTCTTAACGGGCTGCGATAATACCCCGGAGTCCAGAGTAAACGGCGTTTCGATCAAACCCGATGCTGCTGAAAACTCCAGTCCGGACATCAGAGGGGGCTCCTGGATTTCGTCGTTTGCACTGGCTCCGGTCACAGCGACCGAAATGATCCATTGAAACAACAGGCAAAAAGCACTTTTCATCATTCGATCTTTTCGCTCAAGGCCTGAATACTTTTTTTCAGCTTTTTTCATATTTGTATTACGTAGAGTTTAGAAACAACAAGCAGCGTGGTTGGCGCAATGGTAGGACAAGGCTTCTAGTCGAACCAGTATGAATAGAACTTTGCGTTATGGAGTGTGAATCGGATGCTGACTTCGTCCCCGTTGAAGGCTGCTATGTTGCCCTTCGGCCAGCGCACTTTGCCACGCGGTTGATCCCCTTTGACAGGAGCAGATATCGCCAGCACCTTTCCATCTTTTTCTAGAATCTCTGCGCGAAGCTCACCTTGCGGGGCATCAAGGTTGACGAACAGTTTTTTCCCGGAAACCGTGAAGGGTTGTGTTAGGAGCGTTCCCTCCACTTGGCCCGCATCCATGGAGATAAATCCGTCGCGCCGCAACACAGCAAGGCAGACTGCAGCGTTGTTTATCTCACCCTCGGGTGCTTCTCGATACTTTATTCCCGTATAGTAAAACCAGAGTTCATCGTCATGGACAACCGGACTGGAGGGAGGAAGGATTTGAGACAGATCGTAGGCGCCTGAGGTCACCTTGGACGGGCCGATGAACGTTTTGCGGTCGCCGAGGCGCTTCCATGTTCTCAAGTCCCGACTGCATACCAGCTGAACCAGGTGAAAGCCCATATCGCCGTCTATCCTGTCGGATCGGTTTCGGTGGAACAAAGCTGGGAGTCCGATGTAGAGTCCTTCATAGCGAAACACACCGATGTTGTAGACATCGACCATGCTGTCCGAAGGGTCAACGGAGGGGGGGCGAAGAGTAGGATCCGCTATCCGTGCCGCGATATTCTCAGCCCCGAGTTTCTGGTCCAGCTCGTCGGCGTGGAACATGGCCTCCAGGCAAATCCAGTTTTCAAAGTTTTTGCTGGCCCAGATGGTATGAGCGCGGCCGTAAGGCCCTCCGGTCTTCAACGTGGCGATGAATAGACCGGTCTGCCGGTCGTAACTGAGGTTTGACTCGTCGCTCGAGGGGAGCGCGGGAACGTCCAGGCGCGTCCAGTGGATGCCGTCGGGGCTCACGATGGGTTCACGGTAGTCTACACCAAGCAGTCCCTTGAATCGCCGTGAAGAGTCGGAATCGTCAGGATCGAAGACCACATTTTCCATCGCGTTAGCTCCCCATTCGAGTTCGGGATCGACCGTAACGATGTTATTCTCCAGGGATCCCTTGATCTCCTTCTGGCGTAGAACCGGTCTGGTCCAGTGTATCCCGTCCTTGCTCTCGACATAGGAGGATTCTCCGTCACTAAAAAGCCAGAGCTTGAACCGCTTCGCCTTCGGATCCCAGGCTGGTGCGCAACGCGTTTGGGGCGAAACCCCCCAGGGAACCTCCGGACGAACAACTGCTCCTTTCTTGGTCGGTTGGTGCATCGTCCGTTTGAGGTTCTTAATCTTTGCGATACCGTAGTCGTCGAGAAAGAGTTGGCGTTGTCCAGAGGGGATCCGAAAGACAGTCTCATCCGATAATAGCGCCAATGTCTCCAGCATTTCTTTAGCCTGCTTCGTAGTCTTTCTGGTTTCTCCAGTGTGTTCTTCGATCCGTATCGAGTCGATGTGAGTGTTGGGTTCGCGCCCTCGTATGATGAGGGTGTGTACACCTTTGGTCAGTTCCCAAATGCGCGGGTCCCAGATGCCCGTGTTCTGGTCGACCCAACGTGCGACGCGCGTTTCGAAACCTTCTGTCACGGGTATGTCCCATGCTACCGGGAAAGACTCTTTATCCCAATCGATTAAGAATGAGTTCTCGGCGGTTGACGGAGCCTTCACGGATGCGCTGACGGCATAGAAACCAGCCTTGGGTATTCTTACCCGCCACCGGGCCCGACCGCCAATGTTCGGGTCATAAGTTCGAATTGACTGAGATAGGACGCCGGACTCAATAACAAAGGGAGCCTCAATTAGCCCTGACTCGGCCTGAAAATCCAGGCCAGACATCAGTGGAGGTTCCTTGGTTGCATCCTTACTACTAGCTCCCATCAGAAGGAACGCAGTGACAAAAAGAACCAGTGAACAAAAAGCATTCCTCCCAATTCGATTGCTTCGTCCTTGACCTGGAAATTTCACTTCAATGTTATTCATATTTATCAAATGTAGGGGCGGAAACGTTAGGCAATTCAGCTACTCGGAGTTCTTCTCCGCCGTTTTTCAATTAATGGTTTCGAAATACTTTATAAAATTGAGCGAGGTTTTGAACTCGAAATCAGCCAAAATGAATTCATCGGAGACAAGATTCTCATGACCGGTCTCCCGCGGGCAAAACCGGAAGAACTCGGTAGTGTGCGCCCGCTTCGGTGGGAAATGTGAGGCATTCGCCATTGACTGTATCAAGGGATACCTTGACCGCCGCACCAGTGTCCGCGCGGACGACCCGGGCGCGCGAACCGGGCCATGGATTCATCAACCGGCAGGTCAAAGTACGCCGCGCTGTGACCGTTATGTGATCGATTGTTCCTTGATTGTATTGGGCCGAAACTAGAAAACCGCCCCTCGCCTGAAACTCCCTGAAGGCAACCACGGCATCATCGGGAACCGCTGGAAATAGATGAATGCGACCACTACGGGAATTCAATAATTGTTCCGGCTCCAGTCCTTTTTTTTCTCCCAAAAGTTTGAAAACCATGTCCCTGTTCCAGCCCTTGACCAGGCGCGCGGTTCGAAGCATTTTGGCTATAAGTTCAGGGTCGGAATCGAGGTTGATCTCGTCGGCCAAGGTTGTGGGGGTGTATCCGGCAAAAAAGTTATAACTCACTCCAATCGGATCGACGTCGCGGACATCGGTAAAAACGGGACCTTCCGGTGTTTCGTAGGTGGGATAGGGTGCCATGTTTGCGGCGATTTTCCGCCAGGGTTTGCGCAGTTCTTCATCGCGCCCGACGATTTCGGAAGCATCCGCGGTTGTTTGCAGGAGCCATTTAAACATACTGAGGGCCGACGCGCTGTCCCGATTTTTGGCGAACTGAGCCGTCCACCCCCAGTGTTCCGCCGACATGGTTGGGATGACATGATAATACCCGTCTTCGCTGAGTTCCGCATAGTGGGAATAGAAAATCGCCAATTCCCGCATCGCCGGATACGCAGTCTCTGCTAGAAATGTTTTATCACCGCCGTAATCAAATCGATCCCAGAGTACCTTCAGCACCTGCGCCGGGATCTCCATGCAGAACTCCCAGGTGGAGTGCGTATGCGCATAAGTGTCCGGTTTTACCGGGGGCAGATAACCGTGCTGGATGAGCGCTCCCGGCAAACCGAAAACGTCCTTCGCATTCGCGCGGGCAGCAGGCAGCCATTGGGGCACCAGTTTATAGTAGAAGCTCATTCGATCAGATTGGTTCCGAACCTGAGCCGAAGTGAAGTAGAGTTCGTTGTAACAGGACAGTCCGTGCCACGGAGCCCAGTCCTGTTCGTGATATCCGAAATAGGCATCGGCCTCGTATAGCGTTGGATCGGGGGCCGTCCGTTGGTGGTGTTGGTCCGTCCAGGAATGAAAGATTTGGGCTAATTGCTTATCCAAAAACTCTTCGTTTTCCGAATAAATACGACCCTTTTCTCTTTTCTCGTAAAGATCTTTGAAATAGGCTTCATTTTCATTTTGGAGGCTGTTGAATCCTGCCTTTTTTGCTTCGACCAAGCGCTTCTTGGCTGATTCCAAAGGATTGGAAGAATCCGACGTGGTGACGACGGTTATGTAGGCATTAAATTTGTACTCATCTTTTTGTTTTCCTTTGACTTGGACGGTTGCCGCAGACCCCGTTGCCTTGCGGATCAAAGTATAGGAAGGCAATTTGTTGGTGATATCGTCATCTTCCGCGATTAATTTCAGGTGTTCCGGGCTCAGGTAAGGTTTGGTGCCGAGATCGCGTTCGTTATCCACCGTTTCAATGGCAACCTCATGGGTGACTACCGTTCCAACCATGACGTACTCGAATCCTTGGGGAAAGGTTTTCTCTGCGGGGAGTTTTTGGCTGATCCAAAAGAACTCGCCATCGGTTCCGCTTTGGGGTGGATCGATAGAGCCGTTATTACTGTCTTTTTCGTAATTATAACCCCTTCGTACTTGTTGATCGGGACTGCCGTAGGCGGTGTAGGCTTTTCCGTATTCGATCGTATCGCGGTGCCGGAATAGGCGCAACCAAACCGGTTCCTCGGTATTATTGAATTCCGCCTCGATTGCGATCAGATTGCGCGACATCATGGGAATATAAGTGATGATTCCGCTTTTATTACCATTTGCCATTTGCACCTTGGTGGCGCCCGTGCTGTAACTCGTGGTGGCTGTGGGCGAATCGATACCAATAAAATCGTCAGACCCGATTATGGCTTGTCCAACTGGTTTGGGGCAGGGAGAATCGTAGGCATGGTTGGATTGGTAGTAATTGGGAAGACGTTCAGGTGCGTCGTCGGCAAGGAAAATGTCCTTAATTTGTTTCAACGTAAGGACCGGTTCCTGATAGCGACGGCGGTCGTATACGTCGGTTTTATTAATGCTTAAAGTCAGGCGCTCCGGTGGGCCCCAAAGTGAAATTTTCAATTTTTGGGTGTTGAGACTGGGAGCCAAACCTCCTCCCAAGGGAGCCGAAATTCCTCCCCAGGTTCCCTCCGATTGCGGGTTGGTGGCCGGTATGGGCCGGGACTTCCCGGCTTCTTTGGCCAACTGCCAAAGGCTCGTATTTCGTTGGAAATCGAAAGAGGATTTCCGGATATGGGAAACATCGCCGAGAGTGGTTGTTCGACACGAAATAGAGAGAAAAAAGAAGGCGAAAAAGAGAATTTCGCGAAGAAAGAACCCATTGGAATATCTGTTATTCATAATAAGTTGGAATTTCTCCAATCATGGTATATTATGTGGAAAAACTGATTCAGTTTACTTATATGTTAATTAACTAGATTTATCCATAGCATAGGTTTGGTAAAATTGTATCAATACAATTAAGATTTTGTACTAAATATCGGAGTGATATATTTTTCGGTTTAATGCAAAGTCAACTAAATTTTTTCAAAAACGGATTTTCAAAATGATGGATAGGAACCGTTAAAAATATCGAGCGCCAGGGATGCTCCCACCTGAATTGGGAGCAAACTGTTTAACGTAAAAAAGAAACTGCAAGTTCATGTTTTAACTTGTTTTTACAACTCTCCTGATACATCGCATTTGGATTCAAATTATCGACGCCCAGCATACATCTGTAAGCCGACCAGACTCCGGAATCGCGACTCGGCAATACAACACCTCGGGAAAAAAGACCCTCCGTATGAAAATCGATACTTACAAATTACATCGTGTGTATCTGGTTTTACCGCGCCCGATCGTCGATTCCCAGGTTCGGTTCACCGACCATTGGTTATCGGTTCTGGAATTAGAAACCGACAGCGGACTAACGGGCCTCGGGTTCGAGCTTCAGCAGGGTTCGCCAACACCGGGTTTGGAGTAATTAACCGCCAAATTTGCATACTGCGATTGACCCGCTTTTCGGGGCGGGAACCCCTCAGCGCCGCCCTACGGATGGGTCGGCCGACGGGGAGAAAATATTGGTGCAGGAGCGTTCTCACTGGCTGTGGAGACGGCTTTGTGGAACTTGATTGCCAAGTCGCTCGGCCTTCTGATCGGACCCCATCTTTGCTACCACTTTAAGTGAGAGTATTTCCGTAGGTTTGGTATTGTAGGTTTTGCAGCGGGTGGCGGAGTGAGGCCGTAGGCCGAGTGGAGCCAGCCGCTGCTTTGTTGAAAGTTGCCCAGAGTCTAGCGAATGTATTGGGTGAATTTGCGACTTACGGACCAACCTTCATGGAACAACATAGCGCGGATTCGACGATAGCCATAGCGAGGATGCTTCTTCGAAAAGGCGATGATGTGCTGCACCAGTTTATGCCTATACTTAGTAGCTTTCTTGGGTTCATACAGGTAGGTTGAGCGGTGCAACTCAAAATACTGACAGGCCCGACGCAGAGAGCATAGCCCTTGGGCCAATACATGCTTCACCGCTTCCTTCCTCTGCCTCGGGCCTACCATTTTTTTGCGTTCACCTCCTTGAGCACACGGTTCTCCAGCATCTGCTCGGCTACTATCTTCTTAAGCTGCGTGTTTTCGCGCTCCAGTTCCTTCAGCCGCTTGGCGTCACGCAGTTCCATGCGGCCATACTTTTTACGCCAACGATGGTAGCTTTGAGGACTGATGTTGTTGGACCGACAGACTTCCTGGATGCCTTTACCTGCGTCTACTTCGCGCAGTATCGTTATGATTTGTTCAGGTGTGTATCTTTTTTGCTTCATAGGTCTTTCTGGTAATTTCTGCGGAAATACTCTCACTTAAAGTGGTAGCAAAGTTGGGGTCTGATCACAGGCAGCTCACGGATGCTTTCGATGGCATTTGTCTCGGTAAGACACATTTGATTATTGATCGAGATACAAAATTCACTGAATCATTTAAGCACCTGCTGCAGAGCTATGGGGTTGAACCTGTGCTGTGTCCGGTCCAAGCTCCGAAGTGTAACGCTTACGCAGAGCGCTTCGTGAGGTCTGTCAAATATGAATGCCTGATCCGAATCATCCCGTTGGGCGAGAAACATCTGGAACTGGCTATCAACCAATATTTGAAGCATTACAATGCCGAGAGGAACCACCAGGGTATTGAAAATCAGCTGATTAGACCCGAAATTCTAAGCAGGGACGGGGACATATCCTCAAAGAAACGCCAAGGTGGCATGTTAACGTACTATTATCGTCAAGCCGCCTGAAATCAATAACTTGCAAATGTGAGCTGAGTGGGCTGATTTTTTTGACAGTACAGGCCCTCGACGCGATTGATGGCGTGTGCTAGTGTGGTGTACCGTCTGACAGGCGATTGTTATCGATGGCGATGGAAGTCGCCGGGTCTCTACTATTAGCTGGATGGAAGAAATGATTGCGCTGCTAAATCAAATTCATTTCGTAGTTTTCGTATATGTTGGGCCATTCCAACAACATCCGATCCGATATTGAATATCCGATACCCCTCCTCCAATAACTTTTCGAAACTTTGCGTGGGA
>JAJFLT010000011.1 GCA_021772555.1 Opitutales bacterium
GAAACCGACATCCCCGGAGCGAGCACAATGGTCTTTGCCGATCAGGAATCCGGATTGACCGTTCTCTGGGTCGTGGAATCGACGGAGGGTTGATCGGAAAACCTTGAACCCGCTCGCCGGGACTTTTATCCATTCACAGCAAATGGATAAAAAATACATTTCCTTGACCGATCCCCTCTACGAATACCTGCAAAAAGTTTCCGTCCGCGAGCCGGACATCCTTCGCCGTCTGCGTGAGGAAACCGCCGGCGATCCCCTCGCCATGATGCAAATTTCTCCCGACCAGGGACAATTTATGACCTTGCTGGCGAGACTTCTGAACGCCCGTCGCTATCTGGAGGTGGGAGTCTTTACCGGTTACAGCACTCTATCGCTGGCCCTGGCTTTGCCCTCGGATGGAAAGATAACGGCCTGCGATATTAGCGAGGAATGGACATCCATGGCCCGTCGCTACTGGAAAGAAGCCGGCCTCGATGAAAAGATTGATCTTCGTCTCGCTCCGGCTGCAGACACCCTTGCCTCACTCATCGCAAAGGGCTCGGAAGGTTCCTACGACCTGGCTTTCATCGATGCTGACAAGGAAAATTATCAGGTTTATTTTGAATACTGTCTCAAACTGGTCAGACCCGGTGGCCTCATCTTGATCGATAATGTGCTCTGGGGCGGCCAGGTAATCGACGAATCCAATCGGGAGGAAAGCACCGTCGCCATCCGCGAATTCAATCTCAACTTGCACCAGGATAACCGCGTGCATATAAGCCTGCTGCCGGTGGGCGACGGTCTCACCCTGGCCGCCAAACCGCTTCATTAACTGACCAGCGGATACTGCAGGTTGCCGAAAATCGACCTCAGCCGGGTCATGTCCTCGTCCGGTAACGGCGGCCCTTCAACCGCTGCAATATTCTCGTCCAAATGTTCGACTTTCGAGGTGCCGGTAAGGATCGTGGCGATGGCGGGATGGGCCGCCACATATTTATAACCGGCGGCGGGAAGTGAGGTTACGGCTCCCTTCACCAGCCAATCGAGCGGCCGGTCTCCGGGAAGCGCATTGGGGTCGAGCAGCCCCTGATCGATGGCTTCATCGAGCCGTTTTCGCAAAT
This sequence comes from Opitutales bacterium, assembly GCA_021772555.1. GTDB lineage: Bacteria > Verrucomicrobiota > Verrucomicrobiia > Opitutales > UBA2987 > JAJFLU01. The sequence continues at coordinate 1,101 of JAJFLT010000011.1, forward strand.
GTTCCGGTTGGCTCAGGGAACGCCGGACCGGGACCATGCCGATTATGCCCACATTCTTTTCCCGGCAAAGCGGCAGTAATTTTTTTTCAGGCACGGGATTGAGGAAATTATAACCGACCATTATGGTGTCAAAATGATCGTCCCCAAGCGCTCTGCTGAGCATCTCGTGTGGCTCGTCGCGCTGGAACGTTTCCGTCGCCCCGATAAACCTGATTTTGCCCTCAACTTTGAGTTTTAACAATGCCGGCATCAGGTTTTCGACCGCCCGCCTGTAAAAACCCGGAACCAGTCCATGATATTGCAAAATATCGATTGTTTCCACGCGCAAATGCCGCAGGCTCCGCTCGACCGACTGGATGAGTCCCTCGGGAGTGGTCGGTTCCTCGAAGTCACCGGCCGAAAATTTCGTCGCCAGAATATAGGCATCCCGTGGAACGCCGCGCAGGGCGCGTCCCAATATCGCTTCGCTCTCCCGGTAGGCGGCGGCGGTATCGAAAAAATTGATTCCGCGGTCCAAAGCCAGCTTCACCAATTTGCCGATATCATTTTCACAAACGCCGCTACGCTGTCCGAACTGGCTTGGACCACCGGTCCCCACACCAAGCCGCGAGACCCGCAACCCCGTCCGCCCTAATGTCCGGTATTCCATGACTCGATAATATTATCGGGTTTCTACCTCTGTCGATTTCCAATCACATCAACTGGCCGCAATAGACTTTGGTGTCGTATTCGAAATTGATCCGGCCATCCACCTCATGTTGGTCGAAAATTTCATTCATTCGATTTCGCATGGGTTCGTATTTGGTGTGACTGGGGACAGGGGTATAGGAGGAGGAAAATAAGCGCCCACTCAGACCTTCAAGCGTCAGGGGCTGGATATATTCAAATTCGCCCCGGCATATTTCGGAGTGCCCAAAAAATTTATGTATCTCCTCAAGGCCCAGACCGCGATGAAGAACTTTTTCATATTCAAGACCGTATTTTAGGAGCATCTCTTCGTAGTCGTTTAGAAATGGCGACGAGAGATGCCTGCGGGCGTTCCATAACACAACCACAAAGCCGCCCGGTTTCAGAATTCGCTTGAATTCCTGGCGTGTCGGTACCGGCTCGAACCAGTGGAAAGCCTGCGCCGCCGCCACCAAGTCCACCGAGGAATCGGGGAGGCCGGTATTTTCGGCCTGTCCGTCGATGGCTTGAAATTGATCGAATTGCCCTAGGAAATCCTCCCCCGCGACGCGCATTTCCCGATTGGGCTCCACTCCGAAAACCCGGTAATTGCGCTCCAGTAACAGCTTCGTAAAGAGGCCGGTCCCGCAACCGATGTCGGCAATAATTGAACTCTGCGACAAGCCGCATTTTTCTTCCAGGAAGTCGATTGCCGGGCGAGGATAAGAAGGCCGGTATTTGCGGTAGTCATCGACGCGGTTGGAAAATCTGGCAGTGGGATCGGGCATGGTTTTAGAAAAAGTTGGTAACGGTTTCGGTCAAAACGCAACCAGATCCGGGCGACAGGTCGTTTTTTCTGGAATTGTGGCGAGCCCTTCTCTAAACCCAATCAGCTTTGACCCTTTGACTGAGTTTGAGATGCCAAATTTGAATTTCATGACCCCTGAACAGGCAGCGGAGATCCGCGAACGATTCGGAACCCCGGTTTATGTTTATGACGAGCGCTCGTTGCGTTTGGCCGCGGAATCGCTGCTCGATTTCCCTCATGCCTATGGTTTGACCGCTCGTTATGCCATGAAGGCCTGTTCCAATGCGGCCATCCTGAAATTTTTCGACCGATTTGGTTTGCAATTCGACGCCAGCAGCGGTTTCGAGTGCGAGAGAGCCTTTCAAGCGGGGATCGATCCAGAAAAAATCAGTCTCAGCAGCCAGGAGTTGGCGGACGATTTCACCCGTCTCCTTGAAAAAGGCATTCATTTCAACGCCTGCTCGCTTTTACAGATCGAGCGTTTCGGGCAAAGGTTTCCGGGCCATGAAATCGGGCTTCGTTTCAATCCGGGGCTTGGTTCAGGTAGCACCAACCGCACCAATACGGGCGGGCCCGCAGCCAGTTTTGGTATTTGGCACGAGCACCTCGAAAAAATCCGCGAACTCGTTCGGAAATTCGATTTAGTGGTGAACCTCATCCATACCCACATCGGTTCCGGCAGCGATCCGGCCCTGTGGCAGCGGGCCGCCGGCCTCAGCCTGGATCTGGTCCGGGAATTTCCGCATGTGCGCACTCTAAATTTGGGCGGCGGCTTCAAGGTCGGGCGCATGCCCGGCGAACCCTCCAGCGATCTTTCCGTGGTCGGGCAACCGGTAAAGGCGGCCTTTATTCAATTGTATGAGGAAACCGGGCGGAAAATCCATCTTGAGCTTGAACCCGGTACCTACTTGATGGCCAATGCCGGTTCTATCCTGACGACCGTGCGGGACATCGTCGATACCGGTCAAAAGGGCTACAAATTCCTTAAACTGGACACCGGTATGAATGACATTCTGCGCCCCTCACTCTACGGAGCGCAGCACCCGATCGTGCTCATTTCCGGTCCCGGCCAAAGAGGGGAGCAGAGAGAGAATTATGCCGTCGTCGGGCATTGTTGCGAATCGGGGGATTTGCTCACGCCGCAGCTCGGAGAATCGGAATTGCTGGCCCCGAGGGAAATGGACAACGCGGTGGTGGGCGACCTCTGTGTTATCGAAGGAACCGGCGCTTATTGCTCATCCTTGGCGGCGAGCAATTACAACTCTTTTCCCCAATCGCCCGAAGTCTTACTGCAGGAAAACGGAGAACCCCGCCTCATCCGCCAACGCCAGACCCTCGACCAGATACTCCAGAACGAGGTTTAGCCTAGAACCTATCTCAAATTCGAAGATGACGATGCAGAGA
>JAJFLT010000101.1 GCA_021772555.1 Opitutales bacterium
CCATTCGCGCGGTTCTCAATGGCTTTGTCGATGCCGCCGGGATCAGCCAGTACGCCTACCTGCTGCTCCGGCCAGAGGAGCGTGACCAAGTCATGACTATTGCCGATTCCATTGAGAGCCCATCTCATCTGGTGATGGCCCGCCGGGGACTGGGCGAGGAAGTGCAGGGGAAAATTCAGGAGGCCCTGCTGGCGCTTGATTGGAACGACCCGAAAGATAAAATTCTGTTGGACAAATTGTACGGAGTGCGCGGTTTTGCCAAAACCCGGTTGTCCGATTTTTCCGCCGTGGCGAAGATCGCCGCCCGTCACGGTTTCGTCAAAAAGCCGGAATTATTTTACCCCTAACTTGGTCCGCGATCCTGTCCATGGTTTCGATCGAACACCTGGAGGTTCGCTACGGTAAAAACAAACCGGCGGCCCTCTCCATCCAAAACCTCCGCTTCGAAGGCGGAGAGAGGGTGGCTGTGATCGGCTCCAGCGGGGCCGGAAAAAGCACCCTCTTGCGATGCCTCAAGGGCTATGTGCAGCCGGTTCAGGGAAAAGTTGAAATATTGGGCTGCAACCTTTTTTTGGCTCCGCGCAGGCAGAGGAATCGCGTCAACCGGAAAATCGGGCTCATCTACCAGCAATTCCATCTCGCCCCGAGGATGACGGTTTGGCAGAATGTTCTCTGCGGTCGGCTGGGGGCGGCGCGTCCGCTCCCCTCCTTGTTCGGTTATTTTTCGCCCCGGGACCGACGCATTGCCTGGGAGGCCATTTGCGAAGTGGGTTTGACCGATCTTGCCCACCAGGTGGCGGAGACACTCAGCGGGGGCGAGCAGCAAAGAGTGGCCGTGGCCCGCGCCTTGGCGCAGCGTCCCTCACTTATTCTGGCCGACGAACCGGTTTCGAGCCTCGACCCCTTGCGGGCGGCAGAAGTCCTGCAATTGTTATCCGAAGTGCAGAAACACCACGAAAACACCCTCATCATGAGTTTACACCAGCCCCGGCTGGCAAAGGCTTATGCCAAAAGAATTATCGGTTTACGGGAGGGGCGTGTCGTTTTCGACGGCCCACCGGAATCACTCACAGAATCAAAAATGGAAGGAATTTATGGCGGAAAAAACCTCATCCTCTTCGATGATCATGCCACCACCGGTTCCGGGTAAAGGGAAACGGATTGCGGTCCATCTATTTATTCTCGCCTCGGTGACCGCCGTATTAGGCTGGTCATGGGTAGGCACGGAAATGAACCTCTCCGAACTGGCTGGTTCGGGTTCCAACCTGAGGCTTTTTCTTTCCCGCATGCTGCCCCCGGATTTAACCTGGAATCCGACCGAGGCCAGACCCTTTGTGCCTCCTCTGCGGTTAGCCGCAGCAACCGTGGCGGTGACGCTGCAAATTTCCCTTCTGGGCACTTTTCTGGGAACCCTGGCCGCATTTGGGTTGGGTTTTCTGGCGGCCGAAAACCTGACTCCGATCTGGATACACCATCCGGTCAAAACCATGCTGGCCCTTTTGCGTTCGATTCCGGTCCTGGTGCTGGCTTTGCTCTTTGTCGCGGCAGTTGGTTTGGGACCGTTTCCGGGAGTCCTGGCCATTGCCATTCACTCCATTGGAATGCTGGGCAAGCTCTTTGCGGAGCAATGCGAGAGCGCCGAGTGGGGTGTTTGGGAAGCACTCGACAGTGTCGGGGCCAACTGGTTGCAAAAGGTCCGTTTTGCCATCTGGCCGCAGGTCTCCCGGCAATTCGCCTCGCTCATTCTATTTCGCATCGATATGAACATTCGCGAGTCCGCCGTGCTCGGGTTTGTGGGAGTGGGGGGATTGGGTTTGTGGATAGAAAATTACCGCCGGGCGTTCGACTACCGGAGCGTTGCCACTATGGTGTTGGTGACCATGCTGGTGGTTTTGGCGGTGGAACAGGCCAGCATCCAGATTCGCCGTCGATTGAGATAGGGCAAAATCATCATCAAGTTGTCGCCGCCGAAGGATTTTATTTGTTCAAAATCAGCAAACCTGCCAGCCTCGTAAAAAGTATCAACTCATGGCGACCAGCACCGTAGAAAATTACCTCAAACAAATCCTCCTGGAGCAGCAGCGGGTGGAAGGATCGCCGGTGCCTATGGGCAAGGTGGCTTCGGCACTGGGGGTCGTCCCCGGTACCACCACCACTATGGCTAAATCCCTGGCCGATTCGGGACTCGTCAATTATGCGCCCAGGAAAGGAGTGCGCCTGACCGAAGAAGGGGAAAAGCTGGCCTTGCATGTGCTGCGCCGACACCGGTTGATCGAACTTTTTCTGGTTGAAATTCTCGGCTTGGGGTGGTCGGAAATACATGAGGAAGCGGAAAAACTGGAGCATGTCATTTCGGACAAGGTGTTGGAAAAAATCGACGCCCTGCTCGGTTTTCCGACGGTAGACCCCCACGGCGATCCTATTCCCACGGCCAAAGGAAAAATCGACGCCCGCAGTCTGGAAAATCTGTCCGGCTGTCCGCTGGGGGAACCTTTGCGCATTTCGCGAATTACGGATCAAGCCCCGGAATTTCTTCGATTCATTGAAAATAATGGGCTCCAGCCGGGAGCGGAACTGAAAATTTCGGAGCAAAACCGGGTCGCCGGCACCCTCACTTTTTCGCTTTCCAAAGGCAAAACTTTAACCATCGGGGCGAGCGCAGCGAAAAAAATATTGGTGGAATGACCGAATGACCTCCGCCTCCGCCAAGCCTAAATCCGGTTCAGGATAAGAGGCTGCAAGCTAACTGTTGAGGTCGATCCCCTTTTGCAGGAGCGCGTCGTTGGCATTGGCGTAACTGCGGGTTGTTTTGACCAGCCGTTCAGCCAACTCCTGCATGATCAATTTGGTCAGCCGGGGGCTCGAGTCGATGATTTCATTAATGCTGTTGCCGACCAGCATGAGGCTGCAATCGGTTTTGGCAACCACGCTACAGGAGCGCGCTTCTTCCAGAACTACACTGATTTCCCCCACTATGCTGTTGGGAGCATCGATTTCGCAAACAATTTTATCTCCTTTGCGAATTTCCAGGGTGCCGCTTTCCAGGACAAAAAGCCGACTATCGCTGGCTCCCTCGTTGATGAGCACTTCCCCAGCCGGACAACTAACGGGTCTGTTCATAGATAATCTTATTCAAATATAAGCTCTGATACAGAATACGCATTACACCTATCAGGTAAAAATGCAACATTCAAGTATAGACTAGGGGTTAAATTTAAAAGAATTTGAGGGATTTCGGTCATTTTTATTCGAGAAAATACCATTGAATATCCTTCAACGGCGCGCGGCGGCCTCCCTCCGCCGGAGCGTAATTTTTTGCCAGGTAATCAAGAATGCTTTCTTCATTGTCCCCCAAATCCCATAATTTTTGGGTTTTCTGCATCCAGCGAATGAGGTTTCTCCAACCATCTCTGGTGGCCCGATTTTGGGCAATCAGCTTTCCGGAATGACAGGGCACGCAGTTGGCCAGAACTACCTCAAAACCTTCATTCACGACCAGACCGGAGGTTATATGGATACCGTTCACAATGTTGAGCCCCGGTGGAATCTGATAGCCCGTGGAAGAATCCTTTCCCGGTTCGGAATTACCCAACAGGTGCACCGGCAAGCAAAGGGCGGCCAGGACCATTCCTTTATGCATGACCTTTGAAAGGGCGTTGATGGAAGTGATAAGAGGCACCTGAGGAATTAGTTAAAAGGTTTTGTCAGACAACTTTTACGGCAATCCGGTGGCAGGCATTATTGAGGTAGCCTTTGGGATTCCAGCCGGGAACGACCATTGGTTGGGTCACTCCCTCGCTGTCGGTGGCCAGAGCCCATATTTCGTAATAACCCTTACCCGGAAATTGCACCTCCGCGCGCCAACGCTGCCAGGCCAGGCGGTTGGCTGGCCCATCCAGTTGACAGGGCTGCCAGGTGGCTCCAAAATCATTCGAGGTGTGCATGGCCGAGACCCGCAGGTCGCCCGCCCAGGCATGTCCCCGCACGGTGAGGGGCTGGCCTTCCTGCAAAATCGCCCCCGTACGCGGGTAGGTAATAAGCGATTTGACCGGCATGGACTCAATAATGCACATATCCTCATCGGCCACCTCGGAACCGGGAGTGACCGGTTGGCAGGGCACACGGTAGGATTGGCCCCCCATTTTCTGCCCGTCGTGGACTTTGTTGCGGATGACAATTTTGGAGAGCCATTTGCCGGAGGTGGAAGCCGGCCATCCGCCAAATACGAGCCGTAGCGGATGCCCGTTCATGGGCGGAATATCCTCCCCGTTCATGGCCCAGGCGATGAGTGACTCGTCCTCGAGGGCTTTACTCATAGGAACGCCTCTGGAAATGGAATATTTCTCGGGATCCCCGCTCAAATGGCGGTCTTTGCCATAATAGCCGATGTAAACAGCGTCATCCCTGATTCCCGCACTTTCCAGGACATCCCGCAACCTGACGCCGGTCCATTGCGAGCAACCGACCGCCCCGGTCGTCCATTGGTTGCCTTTGGCTGGAGGGTTGAACTCGCTCCGGCCGTTGCCTCCGCATTCAATGGTCAGTTGGAGGGTGTGGTGGGTGAAATTGGATTTCAATTCCTGCAGGGTAAACACTTTTTCCGCAACCGCCGATTCACCGCCTATGGTCAGCGTCCACGTGGACGGATCGACCTCCCTTGGCGGTATGCCGTTATTGCGGATGAAGAGGCGGTCTGCGGGAGTGATTTCGTCATCCAGCAGATGTGCGGGGGTTTCCACATTCCAGGGTCGATCATTGAGGATGGATAGACCGGGATTCTTCCCGATAATGGAATAGGGATCGCCAACTGCTCCAGGGAAGGCGGCGGCAATCAGCTTGCCCGGGATGAGACCGGAACCGAGAAGGTTCCCCCCGAGGGAGGACCCGAACATGGCCAAGGCACTTTTTTTTATGAAACCTCGGCGAGTATCAGTGCGGAAAGGGTCAGGATACATGATTCGGGATGATGGATGGAGGTTTCAGGTGTCGGATTTCAGGATGCATTAATCAACGGCTCTTCCATTTTGCAATAAATAAAAAAAGATTGACTTTCATTAAAGATACTCAAATATTTTAAGTTCTTTTATAAATTCTGTATAAGGTGAACATAATGAAAGCAGAAAAAATTGAGCGCGTGCAAACGGATCTTGAAACCTTGCGTATCGCAATGAACCTGGACCTGCCATTCGATGAAAAGGATATCTGGCTCAATTTTGGGTTAGCTATATCTTTGTTGCCACCCATCGCTCAGGGCTTTTTCGGAAGTTTGAGCGGTGTTGGGTGGCTTTCTTTCCTACCTTTCGCGGTAATTGGATTGATTGCGCTAATCCGAATCATTCGCCGAAGTTTCTCTCAAATAACTAACGGAGGGATGAAGAAAGACAGCCGGTTTGGGTTGATTTTGATGTTGATTGTCCTGCCATCAACCTTAGCCCTTAAGAAATGGGCACCCGCGGCAGATTTGCCAGCAATGGCAGTACCAGCAGTTATATTTGTATCTATGGGTTTGTTATTTTGCCTGTTGCCCTATTGGAATCGAACACTGCTGTTTTATTTAGGGGTGGGCTTCGCCTTTTTAGCAATGGGATTGATAGCTCCCTTATTTTCCATAGAATATTTTCAACCATTGGCAATGTGCGTCCTTATACCCGGTATTCTAATGTCGGCAGGGATCATGCGCTGGCAACTCAACCAGAAGGAGTGATTAAGCTATCGTGGATGAGATCAATTTCAACGGTCTGGATTCGGCGGTTCATGGTCCTCTTCGACTGGGAGTATTGACTTCATTACAAACTGACGGACCGCTGGATTTTACTTCACTGAAAAAGCGACTCGATGCCGCCGATGGTTCCGTCGCCATGCACCTGCGTAAACTTGAGGAAGCGAGTTATTTGACCTGCCAGAAGAGTTTTGTCGGGCGCCGTCCGAAGTCCACCTACCGCATCTCCTCAAAAGGCCAGCAGGCGCTCCGGGATTACCTGGATACGATGCAGGAGATCATCAATCGATACAGAATGTAGGTTTCAGGGTAGAGTCCTGAGTTTGGTGGCCTATTGTCGGTGGGGGACTCACTCTCAATTCAACCCGATAATCCTGAAAAACAAATAACGGATGCCGGACAATATTATTTTCTGGTATAATGGATTTTCCAGACCGTTTTCCAGGTGGCCCCCTGGTCGTCGGAGCGTTCCCAGTTCCAGTCAAAACGATCCTTTTCTATGTTATGCCAGACCATGCGCTGCAAAAACTTTTTCCCATCTCTGATGGCTTCCCGTGACAGGGTCATGCGACCGTCCTTGAAACCACCGGTGAAATCGAGGTAGCTGCCTTCGTTATCCACCCAGGTTTGCTTCCATAGACCCAGCGGTTCGACGTAAACGCTGTAGCTTTGCCCCACCAGGTTCATGGATGGGCGGCCATCGAAGGACTCCTTGATCACCCGGCCATCGAGGATTTTCGTGATCGTATTGATTCCTTTACGGTCCTCTGCCCAACGCAGTTCCCATTCGCCCAGCCAGAAATCGAACTGATTCTCTGCCTTGACGGTATCTTCGGCGCTCTTGGAAGTCGGGGCGTTCGGGGCGTTTGCGCTATCGGTTTCCTGAGCGAGAATTGCTCCCGGAAAAAGTGAAAATATGAAAATGAATGTGAAAAAAAATCTCAGCGGGGGGAAACGGAATTTTTTCATAAAGACCACTTCTTAGTAAAATTACGAAAAGTGGCAATGGCAAACCGGCTGCTTTGATTGTCGATCAGGCGTTGGCCAATTCGCCTTTTTTGAGAATGTTGGATTGGTAAAAGCGGTTGCCCAGGATAAGGAGGGAAGGCGTCAGCACCAGGGTGAGCAATGTGGCGAAGGCCAGGCCGAAGGCGACCGTGGTGGCCAGTTGGGTCCACCATTGGGTGGAGGGGGCGCCATAAGTGATTTCGCGTGTGAAAAAATCGATATTGACCCGGAAGACCATTGGTAAAAGCCCCAAAATAGTTGTAACAGTTGTCAACAATACGGGGCGGAGCCTCTGCGAGGCCGTCCGCAAAACGGCATCGAATGTGGAGGCCCCATTGTGAATATGGTAGTCGAAAGTGTCGATCAACACGATGTTGTTATTGACCACGATGCCGGCCAGGGAAATGACCCCGATGCCGGCCATGACGATGCCGAAAGGCTGTCCCGTGATGAGCAGTCCGAGAAATACCCCCACAGTGGAAAAAATCACCGCCGTGAGAATAAGGAAGGCTTGGTAAAAGCTATTAAACTGGGTCACGAGGATGATACCCATGATGAAAAGAGCCACCAGGAAGGCTTTCATCAAAAAATCCTCCGATTTTTTTTGCTCCTCGTCCTCCCCTCGGAAGGTCCAATTGACGTCCGGGTGCAACTTTGCTTCTTCGTTCAACCATTGGCGGATTTCTCTGACTTTGGTGTCCGGGAGCACATCGGGCTCGACCTCGGCCGACACCTCAAGCACGCGGCGAGAATCGGTGCGGTCGATTTTACCCACCTTGGGAGCGGCTTTGCGCTCAATAAAGTTTTTTATCGGGACCAGTCCGGCGGTCGTGCCCACGCGTAATCTTTCGATTTGATCAAGGTGTCGGCTGTCGCTTGGATAGCGCACCTTGATGTCGATTTCGTCGTCGGCTCCATCCGGCCGGTAGGTCGCCACATTGAGACCATTGGTGACAAACTGGACCGCGTTTCCGACCAGGGTTATATCTGCTCCGAATCGGCTGGCCTCGGCCCGATCGACAGCGATTTGCCACTCGATTCCAGGTACCGGGCGTGAATCCTCGATATCCATGAGTCCCTCCATGGATTCCAGTTTGCGACGGGTTTGCAACAGGGCGGGTTCCAGCAATTCGGGGAAGGGGGAGTTGAATTCAATTTGAATGGCTTTGCCGGTGGGGGGTCCGGCTTCCACTTTCCGTTCTGTAAGAATGATTCCTGCCAGATGGCTGGTCCTCTCCCGGATTTCGGCCAAAATCTCGTTGGCTTTTCTTCTTTTTTTCCAGTCTTTGAATTCCAATTGGAGAATGCCGTGCACATCGTCCGGCATATCACCACCCCGGAAAGTGGCACCGCTACGGGCGTAGACTGTTTTGATACCATCGACCTGTAAAACCTGCTCCTCCACTTCACGCACCAGTTCGTCGATTTCCCGGACGGAGAGGTTTCCCCTCATACGCACATAAAGGCTGGCGAAAGTTGGCTCCACATCAGGGAAAAATTCGACCCCCTTGCCGAACTTGCCATAGGCGAAGATAACGAAAACCAGAGAGGCAATCGCAGCTGCCACCACAATGAGGGGCCGCCGTAAAATGCGCCGCAAGGTAGTCACGTACCATCCAGTGAATCCCCTTAAATCCTCCAGGTTACCACCCTCGGCGGCGTCCAGGCTGTGCATCGTTTCCGGGCTGGCCGGGCCGGGTTTGCCGAAAATACCCCCCAGAGTAGGAACAAAAACCAGTGCCATAAACAAGGAGGCCGACAGGGTGGCGATGAGGGTTATGGGCAAATACTTCATGAACTCGCCCATGATCCCCGGCCAGAATAAGAGCGGCATGAAGGCGGCCAGGGTGGTTACGGTCGAGGCGATGATGGGTAGGGCCATGCGGTGGGAGGCCTGCAAATAGGCTTTTGCCCGTGGAATCCCTTCGGTCATCTTGCGGTCGGCAAATTCCGTTACCACAATGGCCCCGTCCACGAGCATGCCCACGGCCAGGATGAGGCTGAATAGAACCACGACATTAACCGTCAGGCCGAGGGCCGATAATACAAGTATCCCAGCCAGGAACGATCCCGGAATGGCAATGCCGACGAGTAAACCGGTTCGCCAGCCGAGCGCTGCCACGACCACGATCATAACCAAGACAATGGCGCTGATGACATTGTTTTGCAGGTCAGTGAGCATATCCTTGATGTCTTTGGACTGGTCGTTGGAGTAGGAGACTTGCAAACCCTCCGGCCAAGCTTTCCGCTCTTCTTCGACCAGGGCGACGGCCTTGTCCACGGCGTCGATAACATTTTCACCGACACGCTTTTTTACTTCCAGGGTAACGGCCGGGCGACCATTTACTCGGGCAAATCCATTGGGATCCTTGAAGGTTCTCCTTACCACCCCGATATCCCGAAGGGTCACGATGCTATCGCCGACCGTCTTGACGGGCAATCCCAGAACGTCCTCCGTCGTTTCGAAAAGGCCGGGTACCTTGATCGGCATGCGGCCC
>JAJFLT010000102.1 GCA_021772555.1 Opitutales bacterium
TTACGATGCCAGCGGTGGAATTCTGGCGCCGGGCCTGGTCGATCCCCACATCCATATCGAAAGCAGCATGATGACCGCCTGCGCTTATGCTGAGGGCGCGCTCCTCAATGGCACCACAACGATTTTTTGCGATAGCCACGAAATTGGCAACGTCTGCGACCAGGAGGGTGTAGAGTGGATGCTGGAAGACGCCCGCGAGGCGCCTCTCAATATATTTCTGACTATTCCCAGCACCATCCCGGCCACCAACGACACCCTCGAAACGGCCGGGGGCGACCTTACTCCAGAAAAGGTGGGCGCCATTTTCGACGGTTGGCCGGAGGCGGCCGCTCTGGGGGAGAAAATGGACTTCGTGCCGGTTTGCCTGGGCGACGAACGCAGCCATGCCATCATCGCCGAAGCACTCAAACGAGGCCGTCCGGTGTGCGGCCATATTTACGGGCGGGAATTCGTGGCCGCCTATGCCGCCAGCGGAGTGACAGACACCCATGAGGCCATCGACGGGGATATCGCGGATGATTTCCTGGAGGCCGGGATTTGGGTTTTTCTCCGCGGCGGTCCTCCTACCACGCCCTGGCACAGCCTTCCCGAAGCCATCAAGACGATTACGGAACTGGGAGCCAGCCACAAAAGAGTCTGTGTCTGCACGGACGACCGGGATGCCGACGATCTATTTCTATTCGGCATGGATTGGGTCACGCGCCAAGCTATGGCCAACGGCTTGAGCCCGGTGCAAGCCTGGAGTATGGGATCGCTCCACCCCGCCACCCGCTACGCCATGGATGGAGAGTTCGGCGGTTTGGGCCACAGCCGGCGGGCGGACATCGTTCTATTGAACGACAGCCTGGAAGTGCAAAACACCTGGTATGGTGGAGAATTGGTGGTTGAAGACAAAAAAATCACGCCGGTTCTGGACGAGCAATTGTCCCATCGTCGTTATCGCTACCCCGACGAGGCCTATCAAACGGTCCATTTCGAGGACGGCATCAAACTCACACCCGACCTGCCGGAGGCTCCCTGCACCCTTAATTACATCGCTATTGAACCACCGGGAATTGTCACTATTCACCGGCAACTGGATTTGGAATCGGCCCCGGAAAGCTGGGAGACCTTACTGAGCCAACACCAAATGTGTTTTTTAACCGTGGTCGAGCGCCATGGGAAAACCGGCGAGGTCGCCTATAGTCTCGTCCGGAATACGGGGCTGGAAACCGGCGCCGTAGCCAGCAGTGTGGGCCATGACGCCCATAACATCGTGGCGGCGGGCAAAAATGCAGCGGACATGAACCTGGCAATCCAGACCATCAAAGAAAATAATGGCGGTGTGGTGGTCGTTGCGAATGGTGAGGTAAAGGCTCTTGTGGCGCTACCGGTAGCCGGTCTTCTGTCGGACAAACGAGCCACCGAAGTGGCCGCCGAAACCAGCGCTCTGAAAGAAGCCTGGCAGGAAGCCGGGTGCACCCTGCCCTATATGGGTTTCAACCTTCTACCGCTTTCGGTCATACCCGAAATCCGGCTCACCAACAAGGGCCTGGTCACCGTCCCGGCCATGGAAAAGGTTCCATTTGTGGTTGGTTAATTGATGGATCGATTGAATTTAATTTCAAAATCGCAGATGCCTGGTGCCTGGAGGGACATGGCACAAAAATACAGAGATTGCCTGTTAATAGTTATAATCTTTTGCCCCTGCCTTTCTCCCATCCAATCTATTTTTGGCTCCGAGCCAATAACGTCGGTTCCGCTGCAAATGCAGCAAGGTGCCTCTGAAAATCTTTTCGAAAAACTGCCCACGGAGAAAACCGGTATCGATTTTGTCAACCGGCTCGATCCGAAAAGCCCCATGAGCTTTCTCTACCACTCCGGCATGAGCTGCGGCGGAGTGGCCATCGGCGATATCGATGGCGATGGGCGACCCGATATTTACCTGGCCAACGGATCCTCTAAAAACAGGCTCTACAAACAAACCGGCGATTTTCAATTCGTAGATATCACCGAGAATGCTGGTGTCGGCGGCGGTGACGGATGGAGCACCGGAGTGGCCATTGTCGATATCGACAACGACGGCGATCTGGATATCTATGTATGCAACTATACCTCCCCCAATCATTTGTTCATCAATGACGGGACCGGTAAATTCAGCGACCAGGCCGCCACCTACAAGGTGGATTTCATCGACGCCAGCCTGATGCCCTCCTTTGCCGATTACGACGGTGACGGCGATCTCGATTTTTACCTTTTAACCAATCGCTGGCACGACCCCAAGGGCTTTCCCCGAGAATCACCGGCCCGAGTTAAGGATGGACGTCCCTATATTCTACCGGGGCTGAAAAAGCATTATCAAATCACCGAATTCGGCTACGAGCCGGTCGGTCGGCCTGATCGTTTGATCCGCAACAACGGCGATGGTACTTTCAGCGACGTGACGGCGGAAGCGCGCATCAGCGGAAGGGGAGACGGCCTTTCCGCCACATGGTGGGACTATAATGACGACGGTTATCCTGACATTTACGTCGGGAACGATTTTTCGGTCGCGGACAAACTCTATCGTAATAACGGCGACGGCACATTTACCAATGTCCTCGATCAGGTGGTTCCACACTCAACCTGGTTTTCCATGGGAGCGGACGCGGCCGATATCAACAACGACGGGCTGTTCGATTTTATGATCGGGGATATGTCGTCAACGACGCATTTCATGGAAAAGACCACAATGGGAGCGATGTCCTCGAAACTGTTTCTGGTCGAAAAATCGCGGCCCGCCCAATACATGCGCAACGCCTTGTATTTGAACACCGGGGCAAGCCGCTTCATGGAGGTGGCCTACCTGGCAGGGTTGGCCAAGACCGACTGGACGTGGTCCATCAAATTGGCCGATTTTGACAACAATGGGTGGACAGACGCCTATATAACCAACGGCTCGGCCCGAAACACCACCGATTCCGATTTCAAAAGTCCGGACCGGAACATGGTGGTTGGACGACACATGTGGGAATATTACAAAGACCTCCCTCCCCGTCGGGAGCAAAACCTGGCCTTTCGCAACAACGGCGACCTGGATTTCAAAGATGTCAGCAAAGACTGGGGACTGGACCACTACGGCATGAGTTACGGATCCGCCTACGCTGATCTCGATCGCGACGGGGATCTCGATTTGGTTACTGTCAACCTTGATGAGCAGGTATCGCTTTACCGAAATAATTCCATGAGCGGAAATCGAATCCTCATTTCGCTTCGCGGAACCAATAGCAACCGGTATGGAATCGGCGCCAAGGTGACATTGGAAACCGCTCATGGCCTGCAAGTGCGACGGCTCAATCCGACCTCCGGCTTTCTTTCCAGCAACGAGCCCGTCATTCATTTTGGGTTGGGAGAAGAGAGTTCGATCAGCCGTTTGATCGTCAATTGGCCGAGCGGTCTCAGGCAACAATTCAAAAACCTGGAGGTAAATCGTTTTTTTACGATTGTTGAACCGACCGATGATTCCAGGAAAAAAAATATCGTTCGGGAAAAGAATTCGACGTTATTTGTCGCAACCGGCTCCACCCGAGGCATACGGCATACGGAAAAGGTATACGACGACTACGCGAGACAACCGCTCCTGCCGTTTAAACTTTCCCAATTGGGACCGGGTATGGCACTGGGCGATGTCAATGGAAATGGATTTGAAGAAATCTACCTGAGCGGCTCCGACGGGGAAGCAGGAGCCCTTTATCATAGAACGCAAAATGGTCCTTACGAGTTTAACAGTTGGGACCCCTTTTACGAGGATCGAGCCAGTGAAGACATGGCCGCACTCTTTTTCGATGCGGACAGCGATGGAGACCTCGACCTTTATGTAGTCAGTGGCGGCGTGGAATGCGAACAGGGTGACGAAAAGCTGCGCGACCGCCTTTACCTGAACGAAGGCGGCGGCATTTATTCTAAAGCGCCGTTAGACCATCTGCCCGATCTCCGCGAGAGCGGAAGCGTGGTTGCCGCCGCCGATTTTGACCGGGACGGCGATCTCGATCTTTTTATCGGAGGCAGGTTCATTCCCGGCCAATACCCACGTATTCCCAATAGTCATTTGCTGCGAAACGAAAAGGGAAAGTTCACCGAGGTCACGGACGAAGTGGCCCCGGGGCTCCGCCAGGCCGGTTTGGTCACGAGCGCCTTGTGGTCGGACGTCGACGCGAACGGCTGGTTAGACTTAATGATTACAACCGAATGGGGACCGGTAAAATTTTTTCAAAATAGAGAGGGCAACCTAACCGGCAAAACGAAAGAAGCGGGCTTATCCAAACATCTCGGCATGTGGAACGGCATTGCCGGGCGGGACATCGACAACGACGGGGATATCGATTATGTGGTCACCAATATCGGGCTGAATACCAAATATTACGGGTCCGTCGAAAAACCGACCCTCCTTTATTATGGCCAGTTCGACGACTCGGGTAAAATGCAGCTAATCGAGGCCGCTTACGAACATGACACTCTTTACCCGTTGAGGGGAAAAAGCTGCTCCACCAATGCCATGCCTTCGCTGGCCAAAAAATTTACCACATACAAGGCGTTCGCCTCAGCCACACTTGAAGATATTTACAATCCGCAACAAACGGAGAGGGCTTTAAAACTGGAACTCAATCACCTCACCACAAGCGTTCTCATCAACGACGGTGAAGGCCATTTCAACTTCCAGCCCCTACCCCGCCTGGCTCAGGCTTCGATCGCCTATGGAGTTGTTCTGAGTGAATTGGACGGCGATGGTAAAACCGACCTTTACCTGGTCCAAAATTCCTTTTCGCCGCAAGCTGAAACGGGTAATTTCGACGGCGGCCTGAGCCTTTTGCTAACCGGCAACGGAGATGGTTCTTTTACGTCCGTGTGGCCGGGGGAAAGCGGCCTTGTGGTAGCGGGAGACGCCAAGAGCTTGGCCATCACCGATACCAACGACGATGACTGGCCGGACCTCATGATTGGAATCAATAACGGCGAAATGTTGAATTTTGAAAATCAGGGTTCGGCCAAAAATAAAATTATCAGTTTGCGGCTCGATGGACACCGCGGCAATCCAACCGCGGTCGGCGCCAGGGTATCCGTGTATCTAACCGATGGCTCAATTCAAACAGCTGAAGTCTCCGCCGGAGGCGGTTATCTCTCGCAATCGACCTCTGCTCTCACTTTCGGCAGGGGGACCTCCCATCAGGTTGAAAAAATTGAAATCCAATGGCCGGATGGGAAAAAAAGCGCGGCCAATCCCTCCCCTTCACTCTCGCGCTTGCGGATAAAACACCCTGAACTATAGGTGTGAACAATCGGGACTTTGAAATAATTGATTTATGAAACGATTTGTTAAAGGCGACCTCGATGGATTTTTTGCCTTGGGGCTGGACAACATGATTATGTTCCTGCTCATGAGCAATTTGTGCCTGGGTTTCCTTGGATTTTCCATCGATTTGTTTTATGGCCGCATTTTACCGGCTATGGCAGTTGGTCTAATCATTGGAAACTTATTTTACTCTCGGCAGGCCCTGCAATTGGCAAAAAAGGAGAACCGTGACGATGTCTGCGCAATCCCTTACGGCACGAATCTGGTAACGGTCATTGTTTACAGTTTTTTGGTTATGTATCCGGCCCAGCAAAAAGCGATAGCGGAAGGGCTGAGCAAGGGGGAAGCCGATGTCATTGCCTGGCACGCCGGTCTCATCGCCTGCCTTGGCTCCGGCTTGATCGAGTTTTTCGGAGCCTTCGTGGTGGAGCGTATTCGCAAAGTGACTCCGAGAGCGGCGCTGCTGGCCGCATTGGCCGGAATCGGGGTCGCGTTTATCGGGATGGATTATGTTTTTCGCGCCTACGCTTTTCCGCTGATTGGCTTTACCACGCTGGGACTCACTCTCCTCGTATATTTCGGCAGGGTTAAATTCAGACTCGGGCTGCCGGGCGGGTTTGTCGTTCTCGCCACCGGCACCACGATTGCCTGGGTCATGCATTATACAGGCGGGGCCGACCTGGTGCCGGTGGGTACTTTCGATATCGAACAAATCGGATTGCGCGCCCCCATACCGCCGATCATGGATGTCATCGCTTCGTTCAGTTATCTGGTCGAATATTTGCCCATTATCGTGCCGATGGGTTTTATCAACCTGATCCTGTCTTTGCAAAATATCGAATCCGCGGCTGCCGCGGGCGATTCCTTTGAGAGCAAACCGGCCCTTGCATTCAATGGTTTGGGAACCATCGGGGCGGCCCTTTGCGGGGCGCCTTTTCCAACCTCCATTTACATCGGCCATCCGGGGTGGAAGGCGATCGGGGCGCGGGCCGGTTACTCGACCTTGAACGCCATCGTTTGGTCGGTCGTCTGTTTTTCCGGGACGCTCAGTTTCATCGTTTACTTCATTCCAATCGAAGCGGGCATGGCCATCCTTATCTGGATCGGAATAATGATGGGGACGCAGGCTTTTCAGGCGACACCCAGGCATCATGCCCCGGCAGTGATCATCGGAATGGTGCCGGTCCTGGCAGCCTACATGGCCCTGGGGATTAAACACGCTTTGTTCGTGGGCGGCGCGGTTTCCGGGAAGCTTCTTTTTAACGCTCAAACAACGGATGCCTTCGTCGAATTGAGGCAGTTTTACGCCGACGGCGCCTTCGCCCTGGAGCAGGGATGGGTCTATACGTCGATCGTTCTTTCCGCCGCCACTATTTGCATCATCGAAAGAAAATTCCGTCACGCATCGTGCTGGTTTTTAGTCGGCGCAGGATTGTCCGCCATCGGATTCATGCACACCTACGAATTCATGCCCACGGATGTGGTGGGGCACCTCTCCCTGTCATTGCCCAAATGGACATGGGGTTACCTGGTCCTTGCCGCCATCATGTTCATCGCCCCCTGGATCACTTTGAATAATGACGGTGCGGATCCGCCGGTTTGAGAAACTGTGAAGCTGCCAAACGTATGACTTGTCTTACGGGTTCGTTGATCTAAAACCAGAGGAATGACTTCGAAAATGGAAACTCCCATCAACGAACGAGTGAAACCCTGTTCGGAAATTCCTTTTTTCGAACCTCCTGGGGGTGGAAATTCCGATTGCAGCACCGGATATTTCAAGGGACCGACCTCCTTTTTCACAGAACCCTACAGACGGCTCGGCCCCATCTTTCGCTGCCGCCTCTACGGGCAGGAAAGGGTTGCCATGGGCGGTGTGCAGGCCAACCGATTCACCTGGGGAGATAAAACCTTGTGGAATTATTATAAATCCAACCGGATTTTCCGCGAACAATTTAGTGACCGTTACCTCAATCAGCTTCAGGGTTCTGAGTACACCAATAAGCGCCGCCGCATCAATCAAGGATTCAAGCCCAGCATGCTCATGAGCCACTGCTCGAGCATGGCAGATGTCATTTTTGAGGAAATCGAAAACCTGAAGGGCCGGAACATCAACCTGCGGATGTTCTGTATGAAATTGATCATTTGCATGACCAGCCGAGTGCTCCTGCAACAAAGGTTGCCAGAGGGAATGGACGAGATCATGGCCATCAGCAATAAAGAGATGCTGCGTGCCAGCAGCCTGGGGAAATGGCGGCATCTGTGGTATTGGTATCCACCCAAACGCTACCGGCGGAGGAGAATTTTCAACTACCTCAACCAGGTGATCGATGGACGAGAGAAAAACCCGGTAGAGAGAGACGATATACTGTCGTTGATCCTGAAAGCTC
>JAJFLT010000103.1 GCA_021772555.1 Opitutales bacterium
CCATTTCCATGATGACGGAGTTGAACGACTTCAATTATTCCCGCCTCAAAGGGGGGAAAAAGACCATCGATCATGGAGTGGGGTTGAATACCGACTATGTCGTATCCGGCAACATCGGCTCGCCCAAAAGAATGGATTACACCGTGATCGGCGATGGGGTGAACCTGGCAGCACGTTTGGAGAGCGCCTGCAAGCAGTATGGAGCCCGCATACTCATCAGTGAATATACGATCAAGAGTTTAAAGGCCACCTATCGTACGCGAGAGATAGACAAGGTCATCGTGAAAGGGAAAACAAAACCGGTGGGCGTGTTTGAAGTCCTCGACTATCATAAGGAGGACACCTTTCCCAACATGATCGAGACCCTGGAGAACTTTAACAACGGAATGAGTTATTATAAAAAAGGAGATTGGGCAGCTTCCAAAAAGATGTTTCAAAAGGCGTTGAAGCTCAATCCGGGCGACAAGTGCTCAAAGATGTATATCGAACGTTGCGAATACTTGGCAAAGAATCAACCTGAAGGCAAATGGGATGGTGTCTGGGTTATGAAGACGAAATAGAGGTTTTTTCACGGATTCGGTTATATTTTTCCTATTCCGGCTCTTCAGTATTGGAGGGTTGCTGAACTTTTACCTGAGTGCCGATTACTCGGGTTTCGTCCACGTCCGTGATAGTCATGTCCAGTTGACCCATTTTCAGGGTTTCTCCTTTGTCCGGTATGCGGCCCAACTCCGCTGTGATCAGACCCCCAAATGAGGCCACCTCATTCTTGTTCTCAATGGAAATCTCCAGAGCCTCCTCCACATCCCGGATCGAGGCCAATCCGGAAACTGTATATTCATCGGCGCCCGTTGGCTGGATGAGCTCCTCTTCCGTATCGAATTCGTCCTGAATTTCACCCACCAGTTGTTCGAGGATCAATTCCAGCGTGATGACACCGTTGGCGCCGCCGAACTCATCCGTCACCAGGGCCATGTGGGTTTTGCGCAAGAGTAGTTTACCGAGAACTTTTTCCAGTGGATCGTTTTCGCTCACCCATATCATTTTGCGTTTAATGCGACGAAAATCGAGAGCGTTGGGGTTTTCCTTGGATCGAAAAATATCTTTGATGTGGATGAGGCCCAGGCAATTGTCCAAATCGCCGTCGCAAAGAGGGAATCGCGTGTGTTCCGTATCTTCGGCTAACTTGAGGTTAACTGCGTTTTCCTCATTGATGTCAAAACATTGCACTTGGTTGCGTGGCAGGAGGATGTCCTGCACCTTTACCTCCCGCATTTGCAATGCGTTCTTGACCACTTTGAGAAGAACTTCGGAGCCATTTGGGCTCTCTTTCAGGGAATTAAGCTGCTCATCAATTTCCAGAGCTTCCCATTCCAAACCGGCCTCAACACCGAATCGTTTTAAAATAAACTGGGAAAGTTTTTTTAAGGGACCGACCATCGGGAGACCGACCACACCGGCCAATCTTACGGCCAGGGTGGCCGCCTGTAAGGCACGCACCGGTGAGGCCACGGCCAGGCCTCGGGGGAGCAGTTCGCCCAATAAATAATAAATGACGAACATTAACAGAAAAGCTAAAAGACTGGTAATCCACGCATCCGGCAAACCACTTCCTTGCAAAAAATAATTAAAAAGCGGATAGGCCGTGAGGGCGTAGCCCAGTGCGCAAACAAGGTAGCCGAACCTCGCGGTATAAATAGTCTGATCGGCGTTTTCGAGTAAGGCCTGAGGAAGTTTACGCGCCTTGGGGTCTTCGTCTTCCCCGTAGTCAGGAATAAAATGGCTCAGCCTCAGTTTAATAATGCTGAACTCGCCGGCTACCAGCAGGGCGTTCATTATAAGCAAACCTGTTGCTCCGAACAGGCGCAGGAGCAATACGACCTCGTCAGGGTTCACGAAAGTGCCGGTAATTTAAGCTGCATCGTGTTAGTTTCCGAAATACTCGGCCAGAGCATTGAGTAAGCTCCGGTTCTGGTCTTCTGTGCCCACGGTTATCCTGAGGTGTTCGGGAAGCGCATAGCCTTTGAGGGGGCGGACAATAATTCCTTTGTCATGGAGATAAGCATATACTTTGTCAGAATTCTCAAATCGGACAAGGATAAAGTTGCCCGTGCTGGGTACATATTCCAGTCCGAGTCTATCAAATCCATCTGTTAATTGTGCCAAACCCGCCTCATTACATGTTTTGGATTTTTCTAAAAATAAATCGTCCTCCAGCGCTCCCAGGGCCGCTGCCAGAGCCAACGAGTTTACATTGAAAGCGGGCCGCACCCGATTGAGCAAATCCACCAGATCCGGATGGCCATAGCCATAACCGATGCGCAGCCCGGCCAGCCCATAAATTTTGGAGAAGGTGCGCGTGCAAATGACCTTCCGGCCCTCCGCTATGAGCGGGCGCAGGTCGGGCGGTTGATCGATGTATTCGGCATAAGCCTCGTCCAGGCAAAAAACCACATAGTCGGGAAGGCTGCGGACGAATTCCACGATTTCCGATTCCGAGTTGCTGGTTCCTGTGGGGTTGTTGGGCGAGGGAAGGAAAATGAGCCGTGTTTGCGGCGTCACAACATCCCGCATGGCTTTCAGGTCGTGGCGAAAATCGATCAGCGGCGCCTCCACGCAATTTCCTTCGTGTAACAACGTGGCCAGTTTGTAGGCGATAAAAGCATGTTCGCCCATGACCACGTCAATTCCCGGCTCCACAAAGGCGGCGCACAACAGGTGAATAATTTCACTGGAACCATGCCCGATGACCAGTTGATCGGGATTCACACCCCGGATTCCGGCCAAACGTTCCCTGAAAAAATAGGAGCTGTTTTCCGGGTATAAGAAAACTCCCTCCATCGCATTTCGGGCGGCCTCCATGCCCAATGGGGACGATCCCAGGGGATTTTCGTTGGAGGCCATTTTTAGGATGGTGGCTGGGTCCAAACCGCATTCCATCGCCACCATCTCAATGGGCTTGCCGGGATTATAGACCGGTTTGCTGAGAACGGCTTTACGCGCCAAATCGTTGTAGGAGATCATCTTTAAAACTGTAAAACTTCAAAACTTGCTCTGAATGGATGCTTTGGCAATATCTTCCGCATTGAACCGCTCAATGCACATATTGCCCGACCGGTCGGCCAACGCCTTCGACAATATGGCCGAAGACCTACTTCTCCTGGAAGATTATCCCGAACCGGAGGCCGTGCGATTCCGCCACTACGGCTGGACCGGGCCACCCGCCTTCACCTTTGGATACAGCCAGCGCTACGATTGGGTTCTTGAGCAAATTGACGTTCCCGACCCGCAAGTTTGCCGGCGCCCCACCGGAGGCGGTATTGTGGACCATCGCCAAGACTGGACCTACAGCATCGTCTTTCCGGGCAGCCACCGTTTTTACCAAATGGATGTCTCCCAGGTTTACAACAAGGTTCATCAAGCCCTGGCCAACGCCCTTACAAAATCCGGCCTCCCGACGAAACTCGCTCCTAAGCGGGAAAAAGGCAAAGCCTCACGGCCAACGGTATGCTTTGAAAAAGCCGAACCCTGTGATGTCATCGACCCAACAACAAAAACAAAAATAGCCGGAGCCGCCCTCAAACGCAACCGCCACGGCCTCCTCTTGCAAGGCTCCATCATCCAAAATTTAAAACAGTTTCCTTCCCAATTCAAAAAAACCTTTACCACCGAACTCAGCCAAATAACCAACACCCACACCCAAGAAAAACCCTGGCCGAACTTCCCCCCAGAAAAAGAAAAAACCACCCGCCGTGACTACGCATCCAATACCTGGAACCAACGCCGCTGAGAATACTAAGAGAACAATCAGCTAGTCCGCTAAACGAAATGAAGAAAACACTTTAAATTTGCCCTCAATTCCTAGGTACAGTAAATTGTATAAGATCAAGAAATTAATTCTAACCACTCACTTAAATTAGCCGTTGGATGTGGAAGATGATACAGCAAGCCTCAAGGATAAATCCAGAAGAACCTAAATGGGGGCACCCAAATTACAAAGATGTTATTCGTGATAAACATACTTTTAAAGAGAGCCTGCCCTTACCATATGTTACATATTCGGACGTTTATGGCACATGGTTATTTTTCCAGTCTGCTCCGGGGATAAAGCCGTATTTTTGCTCATGTCAGAGAAAGTCGATGTTCAATTTTCTTCGCATGAATGAAATTTGTCCAACGTACATTCTTACTAAGGAAGAATCCCTATTGAGGCATTTCTTGCCTGAAGAACTTATGCAGAAGGTGGAACAAGTTAAGACAATCGATCAACTAGAATCCGCTGACATATTCCAAAAAGGTCTATGTCACAAATGCAACTATCGCGTTCCAAGTGTTCGTTGGAGCAATCTCCAGGAACACTCAGTGTTTATTCAACATTTCGGCTGGTATTTTCAACAGAGGTTGCTTGACTACGGAATTGACTGGTTTGGTACATTTCTGGTTGATTGCTGTCCGAAGCATATACTGGCCTTGATTGAGGTCGATCCACAAAATTCCCAGAAGCGTATACTAGAGTTCTCACGAAAGCATAATCTCAATTTCTACTTCTTTGAATCTCCGCTTGAATTTTACGATTTAAGACCCGAATTCGTGGAAATCCAAA
>JAJFLT010000104.1 GCA_021772555.1 Opitutales bacterium
GAATTCCATCTTGAAACATCTTTCTCCCTATAAAAAACGGGCATTACCCGTCTGGTAACTATCCGTCTATGCGAAGAACACCGTCCTGATCGAACCGGGTTATGTAATCGTTGGATATAGACCGGATCTTGTGTTCGTCCACACCGCCTTGGTGAAGTATCATTAAAACTTTGGTACTTTCACGCAATCCTCTGTATTCTCCGACCGCATCGATAATGGTAAAAGATTCAAAATGTGGACGCACCGAGGCATCTAGAAAGGATTCCCATTCTCTTGTTGTGATGGCCACTGCAACGCCCTCTTCCATTCGCGAGAGGCCGAAAAATAGGCGCGTTTCAAACAGGCCCATGGCAATGGGATTTTGGTTCTCTCGATCATAGCGAAAAATTTTCTCATTTTCGACTAACTGCACCGGCGAGAGATCAATATCGTTATTCTTGCCGGTTGCGTTCAGTCGTAAACCGTAGAGTGTAATGACCGCGCCAATTGCCGCCAAAGCCAATGCACGATTAATCCCTATTGTATTTAAGTATTTTTTAGGTTTTTTCATAGCTTCGAAAGCAAAAGATTATGTTTAGTCATAGCTATCAGTTGCCGGAATCGTCTTTCTTTTTCTTGAGCATGCCTTTTAAACCTCCGAGCGATTCTTTGGCTTTTTCACCCATATCGCCGACTGCATCGGCTCCGCCTTCCACTACTGCACCGCCCGCTTTGGCCACCGCTTGAAGGGTGTTGCGGAGGACAACCTTCATAATTTCCCCCGCCATTTGGTCGGCTGTGATCCCATCTTCCGAATTCGACCCCAATCCTGACAGATGAATATCGGGTAGCGGCACAGTAATTCCTTTACCTAATATACCAACCGTGATTTTTCCGTTTTCGAGGGAAAATTCCTTGATTTCAAATCGGATTTCGCTCCCCGCCTCATCATCGTCTTCTCCTAGTGCCGTTTCTTCGATATTCTTGACCAATTGCTTGAGATTATCGTTCATCAGCTTTTTTTCATAAACCACGTGCGGTTCACCAACGTAGATTTTTTCAATAACGATTTTGTCGGACAGAAGGGAGGCCACCTCCAGGTTCAGTTCGACTTTATTGGCCGAAAAGGCTTTCTCCGATTTAAACCCTTCAGGGTTCCCGATAAAAAGATCCTTGAGCACTCCGGTGCCGTTTAGTGGAGAAATGTTAGCGGTCTCCAGGAGGACTTCTGTTTTCGTAATTTTAGGACCGAAGGTTTCCACCCCGGTTTTCACTCCTTTGTTAATGAGAATGGATAGAGTAAAATAAGCGACCGTTACAAGTATAAACCCAAACGCCCCTAGAGCTATTAATATTTTTTTTGTCATAACTATTTTTACATTATTTGACTTAGTAGGTTCTACCAACATTGCATGGATTCCTGAAAAAGCCGTCCTAAATCTTCCTCCGTCGGTTGCCGGGGGGCAATTTTTGTCACACGGTGCTGGGGCAATGTTCCGGCCACCAGTTTGTCAATATCACCGGGCCCGAACCCAACTGCTTGCAGGCCGTTGGGCATTCCTGTTCTTTTCATTAAATCGACAATGGCATCGGCCAGTAAATCACCTGCCTCATCGGGCCTGGCATTTGCGGTATCCACTCCCATTAGAGATGCCGCACGCAGGTGCAGACCGGGATTGGTCGGGGCCGTGAAACGAAAAACTGCGGGAGAATGGAGAATAACGGACATGCCGTGAGGAATGATAGGTTTTTCAGAGGGATAACCGGGCGGGAAATAATCCCGAACCATTCCCGATACGGGATAAGACATACCGTGGGGCAGATGCACCCCGGAATTGCCGAACCCGATTCCAGCATAGGTGGCAGCCAGCATCATTTGCCCGCGCGCGGTATCGTCCTGCGGATGTTCGACCGCCCGCACAATATGCTGGGACACCATTTCAATGGCCTTCTCGGTCCAAATATCGCTAATGGGATTGGCTCCTTGATAAGCGGGCCGGAGGGCTGGCGATTCGGGTGCCTGGCGTTGGTCAAAGGGCATCGCGGTTAAAGACTCCAGGGCGTGGGAGAGCACATCAAGTCCCGTGCAGGCGGCCACCATTGGCGGCATGGTGCGAGTGTTGTCGGGGTCTATGATGCCCATACTCGGACGCAGGGCGCGGTGGGCGATGCCCGTCTTGGCCTTCATTTCCTTAAAGTCGAAAATGGTAACACCGGTGGTTTCACTGCCGGTGCCCGCCGTGGTGGGGATGGCGATGAGCGGTTTGAGTGGTCCGGGAACGGGAATGCCTCGGCCGATGGGAGGGTTCACATAATCCAGGAATTCCGCCGGGTAGGTGGAAAATAAATTGGCTGCTTTGGCCGTATCCATGGTCGAGCCGCCGCCCACGGCGACAAATCCACTAAAACCCCCATCCACTGCGAAAGCGGCCGCTTCTTTAAAAGAAATATCCGTTGGTTCGACACAAACACGATCATAGAGAACGGCCTCAATCCCTTCCTCTTGCAACGACGCCATGGCCACGGCGACGGAGGAACCGTCCGCAAGTCCGACATCGGTTAAGACCATTATCCGTTTGGCTCCCAGGCGGACCATTTCGTAACCCAACTCGCGGGTGGCTCCCGGACCATACTTGATACTGGATGCCTCAACCGTAAACAATCTTTCCAAAGACATGCTCTATTTCATCGGAACCGACCGGGAATCTCAATCACAAACCAGGTACTGGATTTTTTTGAGAATTTACCGATACAGCAACTCACCGATCCGGTGGTCGTTGTTTCGATCCAACCATGATTGAGTGGGCCGCCAGGAACTTGCCGGTTGATTTGCCTGTGTTGGTGGCGGCTGGATGGGGTTGTTGTTTTGGAAGGTTTGCAGGGCGTAACGGCGACTGCCCTGGATGAGGCCGAGGATTTCTTCGATGTCTTCCACGGTATGCAGGCCGGGGACAAAAGTGGTGCGGAATTCGTGATCGAGTCCGGAATCGCGGATGAGGTCAATGCTGCAGCGGATTTTATCGATGATGACATTGCGGCCAGTGGCTTGTCTGTATTTGCCGAGAGGCGCTTTAACGTCCATGGCAATGTAGTCGAGTAAACCGGCTTCGATGACCGACTCGACGACTTCCGGGCGGTAACCGTTGGTATCGAGTTTGACCTCGAATTCGAGAGAGCGCAGTTTTTCCAAAAAATTATGTAAGTCGGGCTGAAAGGTCGGTTCACCTCCGGTAATGACAACACCTTCGAGCTGGCCTAGCCGGGTTTCGAGAAATCGGAAGACCTCATCTTCAGGAATTGACGGCCCGAATTCCTCGGACAGCACAAGTGAACGGTTGTAACACCAGGGACACCGCCAGGGGCATCCCTGGGTAAAGATCACGGCTGCGATTTTTCCGGGAAAATCGATGAGGGAAAATTTCTGCCAGCCGCCGATTTTCACGTCGGGACGAGGTGTTTGCGCCGGGAATCCGGATTGAGTTTGGAACGCAGGGGAAACTCGGCTTTTTTGCCTTCGTTCCATTGCTGGACCGGCCGCAGGTAGCCGACGACGCGTGAATACACTTCGCATTCCCTTTGGCAATGCGGACATTGCTTTTTCTCACCATCCAGGTAGCCGTGCTCCGGGCAAACCGAGAATGTCGGGGTAAGCGTAAAGTATGGTAATCGGTAGTTCTCCGCAATGTGCCGAACCAGCTTCTTAACGCTGGCGGTATTGGCGATGCGTTCCCCTAAGAACAGGTGGAGAACAGTGCCGCCGGTGTATTGGGTCTGCAGGTCGTCCTGGAGGTCTATGATATCGAAAAGATCGTCCGTGTAATTGACCGGGAGGTGGGTCGAGTTGGTGTAAAACGGTTTGGCTCCGCGATGGAAGTCCTCCTCATTGGCGACAAGGATTTGAGGGAACCGGGCCTTGTCTTTTTTGGCCAACCGATAGGCCGTTCCCTCTGCCGGGGTGGCTTCGAGGTTGTAATTGTTGCCCGTTTCTTCCTGATAAGAGATGAGTTTTTCACGCATGAACTGCAGCGTTTCGAGGGCGAATTGGCCTCCTTCGGTGCTGCCTAGATCGCAACCCAGAAGATTGACGCAAGCTTCATTCATGCCCACCAGTCCGACGGTGGAAAAATGGTTTTCCCAATATTTTCCGAACCGTTCCTCAATGTCCCTGAGGTAGAACGAAGTGTAAGGAAAGAGGTTGTTGCCGGTCAGTCTTTCGAGCAGCTTGCGTTTGATTTCAAGGCTTTCCCTGGCCAAAAGCATGAGGTTTTCCAAACGGACAAAAAAGTCCTCGCGGCCGTTGGCCTGAAAACCGAGGCGCGGCATATTGATCGTCACCACGCCGATGCTGCCTGTCAGTGGATGGGCGCCAAAAAGCCCTCCGCCCCGTTTTCGCAGTTTGGTGTTGTCGATACGCAGACGACAGCACATGGAACGGGCGTCCTCAGGATCCATATCGGAATTGATGAAATTCGAAAAATAAGGCACTCCATATTTTCCGGTCATCTCCCAGAGACCTTCCAGCACCGGGTTTTCCCAATCAAAATCCTTGGTCAGGTTGATGGTCGGGATAGGGAAAGTCATCGTCCGCCCACTGGCGTCTCCTTCCGTCATAACATCAAAAAAAGCGCGGTTGAAGAGGTCCATTTCCGCTTGGAATTCCGCGTACTTTTCGGATTTTAATTCCCCACCCACCAAGACCGGTTGATCGGCGTAGTGGCGTGGACAAACCAAATCTAGGGTGATGTTGGTAAAGGGCGTCTGGAAACCGACCCGGGTGGGTACATTGGTATTGAAGACGAATTCCTGCAGGGATTGTTTTACCTGCGCGTAATCCAACTTATCGAAGCGAATGAACGGGGCCAGGAGAGTATCGAAATTGGAAAATGCCTGGGCGCCCGCGGCCTCACCCTGGAGGGTGTAAAAAAAGTTGATGACATGCCCGAGGGCGGTTCGAAAATGGCGGGCGGGCTTGGTTTCTATCTTTCCGGGAACGCCCCGGAAGCCGTCCCGCAAGAGATCGTAGAGATCCCAGCCGACACAATAAACGGATAGTTGGTTGAGGTCGTGCAGGTGAAGATCGCCCGATTCATGGGCATGCTTTATTTCAGCGGGATAAATGGCGTTAAGCCAATAGGACTGGCTGAGTCCGCTGGAGATGTAATTGTTGAGGCCTTGGAGGGAAAAAGTCATGTTGCTGTTTTCGTTCACTTTCCAATCGGATTGACGGAGGTAGCGATCGAGTAGATCCACATTTACCTTGGTGGAAATTTCTCTCATGCGGGCGTGCTGGTCGCGGTAAAGTATGAAGGCTTTGGCCGTCTTGCGAAAAGGCGAATCGAGGAGAACTTCCTCGACCAAATCTTGTACTTTCTCAACTGAAGGAACTTTTTGAAAAAACACTTGGGTTCCAAGTGTGAGCACCTTCAAGGTAAGTCGGCGGGCGGTTTCGCCATCAAACTCTCCAGTAGCCTCGCCCGCTCTGGCGATGGCCTCGGTTATAAGCCGGGAATCGAAAGGCACAAGCCTGCCGTCGCGTTTGCGCACACGGGTAAAGGCGTCCTCTGGGGACGAAGAAATATTATTAAATAGCTCAGGTTGTCGTGATGGTATCATGGGATCGTAAACGTAAAAGTTAGCAGATAAAACGGGGTTTAAGAGTCACTCTCGATAAGAGAGAAGTCTTTAACAATACAACATATTGTGTTTTTTTCAACAAAAACCACAATATTTTGTGTTTTTTTTAAAATAAATCATTCAGCCATGCTAAATTCAGATAATGTCCGGTGTCTCCGGACATGGTTGATAGGGTTGCTGAGGGGCGGCTTGACCTCTTATGGCAAAACCGGAAGATTTAGGAGGAACCATGCCGACAACCCGCCATAAGGTCGCCCATCCCCCGAAAGAACGGCCTTTAATGATTTATGACGGCGACTGCGCTTTTTGCAAACGCTGGATTGAAAGATGGAAGGCCTGGACCGGGGATCGCGTTGATTATGAAGAATCGCAATTAGCGGGGAAGCAGTTTCCGGAGATTTCCCCCGATCGATTTGCAGGGGCAGTGCAATTGGTGCAGACGAATGGCGATGTCTGCGAGGGGGCGGAAGCCGTATTTCTTTGCCTGAAAGACACGCCGGGAAAAGGCTGGTTCTACAAAGCTTATTCCCGGTGGCCATTGTTTGCAAAGTTGGCGGAGGGCGCCTACGGAATCGTGGCTCGGCGAAGAAAAATTTTCTCGCTCATGACGCGGATTTTGTGGGGAAAGAATGTCGAACCGCCGACCTATAAGTTTTCCAGTTGGCTGTTTCCAAGATTGCTGGGCGTGCTCGCGATTTGCGCCGTGGTCTCCTATTGGACGCAGGCCGATGGATTGATCGGCAGCGGGGGTATTCTGCCGCTTTCGCCCTACATGGAGAACGTTGAAACGGGATTGGCCAAGAATGGAATGGATGGGCCAGCGTTTTTTTACCTACCCACCGTCTTTTGGTGGAATAGCAGCGATACCGCACTGTATTTCGTTTTGGGTGTGGCTTTTCTGGCCGGGTTATCGCTGGTTGCCGGTTTTTTCTCCCCATTGGCTGCTTTGGTATTTTGGCTACTCTACCTTTCACTGACCAATGCGGGGCAGGCTTTTTTGACTTTTCAATGGGACTCCCTGCTCATTGAGATTTGTTTTCTAGCGGTTTTGTTCTGCCCCTGGAAAACGTTGGATCGGTTGAAAAGACATACGGAACCTACACGATTCGCTCGCTGGCTACTCTGGTTTTTGCTCTTTCGACTCATGTTCGAATCCGGCGCCGTTAAGTTGCAGAGTTTTGCCCCCGATGGATCAAACACCTGGCGTGACTGGACGGCTTTGAACTACCATTACTGGAGCCAGCCTCTGCCCGCCTGGACGAGTTTTTATGCCCATCATCTACCGTTTTGGTTCCAAAAATTTTCCCTCCAGGTCATGCTAATGATCGAACTGATCCTGCCATTTTTCATGCTGGGGCCAAGGCGGGTTCGCAATTTTGCTGTTCTGGGGCTCGTCCTGCTGCAGGTCCTTATATCGCTGACTGGCAATTACGGATTTTTCAATCTTCTAACCATATTGCTCTGCCTTCCGCTGATTGACGATCAGAGTCTGCCCCAAAAGTTAGGTAAATTTCTATCGAAAGAACCTCGGGAATTACCTGCAAGCCTCGTTACCAGGTGTGCCAAAGGGGGCTTATTTTATCCCTGTGCCATCATCATCCTGCTGGTTGGAACTTTCCAACTAATCCAAAGTTTGGAGGACAATCGGGAGCCCAGTCCAACGCAAGAATGGATCAAGGAAAATCCATCTTTGGGAGCTTTCTATAACCGCTTACAACCCTTCCGCATCGTCAACGGCTATGGGCTTTTCCGGGTAATGACGACGACTCGCCCGGAAATTCAAATCGAGGGAAGCGAGGACGGTAGAGAATGGAAAACCTACAGCTTTCACTACAAGCCGGGCGATCCCGACCGAAAACCAGTGTTCATGATCCCCCACATGCCACGGCTGGATTGGAGGATGTGGTTTGAAGGTCTTAACTACGAACGTTTCCATCGATTTTC
>JAJFLT010000105.1 GCA_021772555.1 Opitutales bacterium
AACGAACCCCACGAAGAGGCGGAATAGGGTGCCCCAGATGAGCAAAATATTGGGTCGCATGGGGCGGCCTGATTCGTTTGCCCGCCGACCTTTTATCCATTCCACCGCGTTGGTTTTTATTTTCCTGATCGGTTTGGCGGCCCCATTGGGGCAAGTTAGGGCCGATGTGAAAATAGGCGGGGTGGACCACCTAAGCCTCAAATCCGCCGCCGGGTATTTCGGGATGAAGCGGAACTGGACCACGGCCGGTAAAAAACTCGTCCTGACAAGCGATTGGACGAGGTTGGAATTCGAGTCCGACCGGCGATATTTCCTCATTAATGGGAAGAAAGTCTATCTCGGCCATACCATTACCCGCCATCGTTCCGATCTCTACCTGAGCCGGGGCGATTTCGAGAAAACGTTGAAGCCATTGTTGACGCCCCAAGCTTTTACACCGGTGCCCAAACTTTATCGCATTGTTATCGATCCGGGCCACGGGGGGAAAGATCCGGGAACCCAAAACAGCCGATTGGGCCTGACCGAAAAAACGGTCGTGCTGGATATTTCCAAAAGGCTGCAAAAGATACTCCGCAAGCAAGGATACGATGTTGTATTAACCCGGCAAACCGACGAATTCATCGATCTGACCCGAAGGCCCGCTGTGGCCAACAGCAAAAAGGCTGATCTCTTCATCAGTGTGCATGCCAATGCTGCCGGATCGACAAAAGTAAAAGGAGTCGAAACCTTTATTTTCACCCTCCAAAATCAACCTTCGACCCGCAATTCCCGTCTGCAGTCAGCGGACCGGAGAGCTTATCCCGGCAATCGCTATGATGCATGGAACGCTCTCATCGGTTTCTATGTCCAAAGCCAGGCAGTGAAAGACTTAAGCGTTACTGATCGCGGGTTAAAACGAGCGCGTATGGCGGTTCTGAAAACCTTGAATTGCCCCGGCCTGTTGGTGGAGACCGGATTTTTTACCAATTCCGCGGAAGCCGCTAAGTTAAATACTGCGGCTTATCGTCAAAAAATCGCCCAATCCATTGCCAACGGTGTTTCCCAATACCAAAAGACCCTCAATCGTTTGCGGGGGAAGTAAAACCAATCTCGACTTCGATGATGGTGATGCAGAGAGCAATTATGTGTATTGTGCAAGGCGCGTTGGGACGTAGTGGGCCGGAAACGACCTGGCATCTATTGCCGAGGCGCTACAAATTTTGCTCATATGTCCATTTGAGATTGGTTCTAACAAAATTTGCCTCCCTGCGGCGACTTCTGGCAATCATCTGTGCCCTAGGTTTTTTCGACGGTCTTGCCCAGGCGCGATCCACCGTTGCATCTGTGGTTGTGGTGGCCAACCAATCCGACCCGGATTCGGTTTCCCTGGCGCAATACTACATGGATAAAAGAGGCATTCCGGCGGTAAACCTGGTCAAGGTGGAGGCCCCCACGGAGGAAGCCATCAACTGGAAAACCTATGTTGGCACCATTCATAACCCACTCCTAAAAACCTTTGTCAAAAACGGGTGGATAGACGCCGTGCCCACAAAATTGAAGGACGACAATGGGCGCTTCCGTTACGGCATCGTGGGGCACTCCATCAGTTTTCTCGTGGTTTGCCGGGGTCTCCCCCTGAAAATCCGAAACGATCCGGCCCGGATCAAGGAGTCCGACGATCAAAACCTGGACAACCGGTTTCAGACCAATCGCAGCAGTGTCGATTCGGAACTGTCCCTGCTGCCCATCTCCCCCTATCCGATTACGGGCTGGATACCCAACCCGCTTTTTCTCAAGAAAAATTTTTCACTGGCGGATAATCAAAAAGTCTTGAAGGTCTCACGCCTGGATGGCCCCACTTTGTCCAGTGCAAAAGCTTTGGTGGATAATGCTTTGCGGGCGGAAAAAGAAGGTTTGATGGGGCGCGCTTATGTCGACAACGGAGGGGCCCACGAGATTGGCAATGAGTGGCTCAGCGATTTGTCCGGTGAACTGCTAAAATCAGGCTTCGATCTGCAAATTGAACATACG
This sequence comes from Opitutales bacterium, assembly GCA_021772555.1. Lineage (GTDB taxonomy): Bacteria > Verrucomicrobiota > Verrucomicrobiia > Opitutales > UBA2987 > JAJFLU01. The sequence continues at coordinate 2,011 of JAJFLT010000105.1, forward strand.
CAACAGGTTTTTGGACCCGAAGACCGTTTCGATGCGCCGGCCCTTTATTTTGGATGGTACAGCAGAAACATAACGGGACCCTTTCTCAACCCGGGCTTCCACTTTCCGCCGGGGGCGATAGCGGCTCATATCCATAGCTTCTCGGCCTCGACCTTGTCCGATTCGTCGCGCTATTGGTGCGGACCCCTGGTTATGCGGGGCGCCACGGCCACGTTCGGCAATGTGTGGGAGCCCTATTTGAGGTTTACCCATCACCCGAACGAGTTTTTCAAAGCCCTGGCCGAGGGCCGGAATTTCGGCGATGCCGCCTACTATGCTCTCCCCGCCCTCAGTTGGCAGGCGGTCCTGATCGGCGATCCCCTCTACCAGCCCTTCAAAGTTTCCCTCGATCAGCAATTGGATAATCTGGACGCCGACAATCTGCCGCTCGGCCAATACGCAGTCATCCGCAAAATGAGGCTCTTGCGGGCGGAGGGCGGTTTTGCGGAATCTCTCAGCCAGGGGTTAAAGGGGTTTCGGAAGAGCCCCGGAGTGGCCCTCGGGCTGGAATTGGGGAAAGCCTATCTCTCCTCCGGGGAAGTGGCGAAGGCTCTGGAAACGCTGCGTTTCGCCATTTACATCCATTATTATTCCAGCAACGACTGGCTGCCGGCCAAAGAAATCGCCGACCTTTTGGTGCAAAACGGGGATGTGGCTTCCGGGCTCCAGGTTTATAAAAACCTCATTTTAAGTAAAGGATTGCCCGGTCCTCTGTTGAAGAGATTCCTTTACGACGGCGCTCAAACGGCAAAATTAAACGGAGATCACCACTTGGCCGCGGAATGGAATGCTCTTTTGAAATAATCCCTCGGCTCAACACCAAAGATTTTCCGGATATTCTCCCGTCTCAATCAATTGTTCAATATTCTGGATAGTGCTCTGTTTGTCTTCACGGTAAGTCATACCGAACCAGGAACTTTCCGTTCTTAAAACTTTCACCTGCGTATTCCTTTCACCGATTATTTCACCTATTGCCTGCGGGAGATAGAATTCCGACGTAAGATCGTCACCGTGCTCGCTCAAAAATTTGGTGAACTTTTTTTGCAAGGGTTGGAAAATGGTCGGGTGCAAGCCCCAGAGATTCATGGATACTAAATCATCACCGGCAAACGTTCGTTCTTTCCCTTCCGCAGAAACTTGCTGGATTCCATGATCGGTTTTCCGGATTCCGGTAACTTCCTCAATATTCACCAACATCCCGGAGTCATCACATTGACACACCCCGCGCGACACTTCGCCATGCAACGACAGCGTTTTGCCCAGTTCATAGCCAACCATGCTATAACTTCCGGTTCGGTTTTCTTTCGCATCAACTAAAAATCGGGCCAGTTTACCGATGGCGTCATACCCGTAAAAATCATCGGCGTTCATAACGGCGAAGGGTTCGTTAACCACTTCCGAAACTTCCAGGACCGCATGACCGGTTCCCCACGGTTTGTTTCGCGCAACCGGAAGTATGTGTTTGCTCAAATGATTCTCCAACTCCTGACAGACTATCTTTAATTCCACCCTGTTGCCGAACCTGGTTTCCAACGCCTTCTCTACAACATCGGCGGATGATCGCTGTAATATAAAAACAATCTTTCCGAATCCGCTTCGGATCGCATCGTAAACGGAGTAATCCAAAATTCTTTCACCGCTGGGCCCCACTGGTTCATCCTGCTTGGATCCACCATAACGGCTGCCCAAACCGGCTGCCATTACCACTAAGGTCGGTTTTATTTTTCTACTCATGCTAGAACCTATCTGGCTTTGTTGAAAAGCTCATAGGAAAAACTATAGAGAAAAGGAAAATAGAAGTTGGGGCGATGAATAAAGGGACGCCAAAGGCGATAGAGGTTGTAGGCCACTCCAAGCAGGAGCGCTTGTTTGCGTT
>JAJFLT010000106.1 GCA_021772555.1 Opitutales bacterium
AACGCAAACAAGCGCTCCTGCTTGGAGTGGCCTACAACCTCTATCGCCTTTGGCGTCCCTTTATTCATCGCCCCAACTTCTATTTTCCTTTTCTCTATAGTTTTTCCTATGAGCTTTTCAACAAAGCCAACCTATCTCAAAATCGCAGATGACTGATGTTTGTAGCGCCACGGTAGCAGATGCCAGGCGGCTTCGCGCCCAGATGGGCTGGAGCCCCTCGAGCGCGAACCAACGCCGCAAGTGCTACCGTGCCGCACAAATCCTTCGGACAGAGGCCATTATGAATTTGAGCAGCGTTCCGTCGGGACCGCAGGGCTACCAGCCCGGCACGTCCCGACGCGCCTTGCTCAAACACATAATGGCTCTCTGCATCGTCATCTTCGAATTTGAGATAGGTTCTAATAAGGCCGGTCCAGTGAACAAGCTGTGGCCCTTTCTCGTTTTCACCGTTTTTTTCACTTTTTTCTCCTGTCCGTCGGCAACCGCGCAAAGGTCTCAGGCAGGCCAAAAGATATTCCTCGGCATCGATGTATTAAAACAGGATAATTTCCGGCCCTTGCGAGGCAAACGGGTTGGATTGCTGACCCATCCGGCCGGTGTGGACCGCAACGGCGTCAGCACCATCGAGATTCTTCGCCGCAGCGCTAAGGTAAACCTGGTCGCTCTCTTCGGTCCGGAACACGGCCTTTACGGGGATGAAAAAGCCAACCAACCGGTTGAGGATCGTATTGATCGACGAACCGGTCTGCCGGTCTATTCACTTTATGGAAAGTTTCGTTGGCCGACCGACAAAATGCTCAAGGGTCTCGATGTCATGGTGATCGACCTGCAAGACCTCGGAGTCCGCTCCTACACTTACATCAGCGCCATGCGGTATACCATGGAGGCTTGTTTCAAGAACAAGGTGGAAGTGGTCATTCTCGACCGGCCCAATCCCCTGGGGGGACGCAAAGTCGATGGGCCTTTGATGGAGGCCGGTTGGAAAAGCTATGTCGGGGCCTACCGCATTCCCTACGTTTACGGCCTCACCATAGGGGAACTGGCCCTCATGGCCAAAGGCGTGCCCGGCTGGCTCGAAGTCAGCAAACCCGCTCTCGATAAAGGAAAGTTGACGGTTGTGCCAATGAAAGGCTGGAACCGTGATAAGTTGTGGACCGACACCGGGCTGCGATGGATTCCCACATCTCCCGCCATCCCCGATCTCTCAGCCGCTCTCGGATATTCGATGACTGGTTTGGGAGCGCAGATCGGGGGATTCCAACATGGCTACGGCAGTCAATTTCCCTTTCGGCTCCTTACCTTTCCGGGGAAAGACCCGCGGGAAATCGCAGATGCTCTAAAGGCGAGGCAAATCTCCGGGATCGATTACATGATTGTCGACCGGCGAACTTCTCGCGGACGGCAGGGAAAAGGAGTTTACCTGGTGGTAAAAGATTACAGCCGGCTTCGACCTACGGAAATCAGTTTCCACATGATGCAATTGGCCTGCCAATGGAGCGCGGAAAATCCATTTGCCGCTTCTGCTCAATCGCAGGCCCGGCTTTTCAATATACATGTCGGTTCGACCGAATGGTGGGATGCCCTTGGACGAGAGGGCGCGCGTGTGGACGTGGCTGGATTTCTCCGCAAATGGCAAACCCAATCCAGGGTTTTTCAGGCCATGAGCCGAAAATACTGGCTTTACCCGTAGGTTTTTTCAATTTCCAAAGATACATTTCCATGTCCGATCAAGCCCCATGAAATCAATCAAGATGAGATATCAAGCCCTTGTCCAAACGACCCTGTGCATTATCATGCTTCTTTCGTTTTCATTGCCCACATTCGGTGCTGGAACCTCGTCGCCACCGCTTGTTTCCCAAGACACTTCCGCCCAACAGCGAAGAAATGAACGGGCCATTAAACTTTTTGAAGACGGCAACAAATTATTAAAATCCGAAAGATATGATCAGGCGACACGCAAATTTGTATCGGCCGTCAGAGCGTGGCCTGAATTCGCCGAAGCCCACAGTAATCTGGGTTACAGTTACCGAAAACAGAAGAAATACGATAAGGCGATTGCTTCCTACCTCAAGGCCATCGAACTAGATCCCGAATTGGCGGAGGCGCGCGAATACCTGGCCGAAGCCTATGGTGAACTGGCCGCGGATTATCGCCGCAAAGCCCATGAAGAATTAAAGGTGCTCAAAGAACTCGACCCCGAGGAAGCCCGAGAGGTGGAAAAGTTCCTGCAAAACCTCGATCTCTAATCAGATTCTTTTGGCCAGCGTTGCCAGGCGGGGCTCCAGCAGGTGGTTCGACCTCCGATGGTTTCCCTGACCAAAGGCTTTTTCGTCTTAGGGCAAATGCCATTGTCCCGCCAGCGGTGGAGAAAGAGCCAATTTTCGGGCGGTTCCCCCCAATCCGGTGCGATTATCCGCATGGCATCCGCGCAGACCCCCTTGATGTTCTGGAAAAGATGCGTTAGCTTGATCCCCGCGATTTTCCCGGCCGGACAGGCGGGGCGGATGCGCGCCCTCCAGAGAATCTCGTCGGCCAACCAATTACCGATGCCCGGAAAGCGTTCCTGCATAAGAAGGACCGCCTTGATGGGCGATTTTTTACGACGTGTGAGAAACTCCCTCAATAAATCCCGCGTAAAATCTCTTGATAAAATTGATGGTGGCAGACCGCTCCACCAGGCCGGTGGATCGCTCCCGCGATGGAAGCGGATGGCCCCGAACTGCCGGGGGTCCTTGTAAATCAAGCTACGCTTTTTTTGAAAGAGTATCAGGTGTTCGTGTTTACCCGAAGTGTCGTCGGGGCCGCCCACCGAAAGTTCCCCCGTCATTCCCAGGTGAACCCCCATCCAGAGGTTTCCCGAAAATTGAAACAACATCCGTTTTCCATGAGCCTCTGAGCACCTTAGTTTGGAGTTTGGCAAATAGCGTTCGAGCACACCCGTGTCGCAATCGCGAAAATTCCGCGATCCCGGATTAATTTGCAAACCCAGGATCTTTTCTCCCCAACCGACATCCCACTGTCGACGGTAATACTCTACTTCGGCCAATTCCGGCATCTTTAGTGTTTTCGATCAGATTTGAATCTTTTGTCAGCTGTCTAATCAAAAAAATTTCCAGCCAAAATTTCATTCTCGTTTGCAATCTTATTCCTAATTATTACACATTAATAATTTAGCCGAAATTTTTTTTCACAGTGGAACCTGTAAAAGATAACCAGACAGTGACTCCTGAAGGGGAGTCGGTCAAACCGAGAATCGACGGGTTGGTTTCTCATCCCCTACGTCCCATTGAAGACGCGAGAGGGGAAGTCATCGAGGTATTTCGGCCCTCCTGGGGATTGAGCCCCGATCCCTTGGTCTTTATTAATCAGGTATCAATACGGCCGGGAAAAGTCAAAGGATGGAACTTGCACAGGAAACAGGAAGATCGAATTTACGTTTGCCGGGGGACCATGCAATGGGCTTTTTACGACCATCGGCCCGACTCCCCAACTTTTGAGCTTCTCAATGTTTTCATTATCAGCGAGCGCAACCGAGCCCTCCTTATTATTCCGCGAGGCGTCTTTCACGCCGCCAAGAATGTCGGGCAGAACGAAGCCATCTTTATCAACATGCCCACCCGGGCTTACGACCATGCCGATCCAGACGTAAGGCGTCTGCCAATCCCTAACGATTTGATTCCTTTCACCTTCGACCAGACACAAGATTGGTAACGGCTATGGCCTTGGCAGAAGCTCGCGATCAACCCTTGGTCACGGTTGTCACCTCTACCTTCGACAGCAGTGTTGTCTTGAAATGTGCACGGCGGACTCTCCAAAATCAGGATTTTGACAATTTTGAAGCCTGGATTGTGGGTGATGCCTGTTCCGATGATAGTGAAGAAGTTGTCAAATCTTTCGAAGATGAACGCTTTTTCTGGACCAACCTGCCCGAAAACTCCGGGAGTCAATCCATCCCCAACAACGAGGGCATCCGGCGGGCCCGTGGCCGCTACATCGCTTACCTCGGGCACGATGATCTTTGGATGCCCTGGCACCTCTCCGGACTTGTCGCCCACCTGGAAAAGACCGGCGCCGACATGGTTCACTCCCTGGCTGCGTTGATCGGGCGGAATGGAGCCCGATCCGCCTATGGTCCACCTCCCGATGGGAAAACTTACCGTCACAACCATATAGCTGTTTCCAGCACGATGCATCGTCGTGATTCGGTGGATCGTTCCGGTTATTGGAGAGAGGCCTCCGAAATCAGCCTGCAAGTTGATGATGACTTCGTGCGTCGAGGAGTGAAGGCGGGCAATCGCATAGAATACTGCCCGCAACTCAGCGTGATCAAATTTCCATCTGCGGAGTGGAAGTTGTACTCAAGAAATTCCGATTACCCTCAGGTTCCCTATCTGGAGGAATTGCTTCATCATACCGATTGTTTGCATAAACGCATGCTGACCGAGATGGCTACCGAAGTGGCCAAACATAAATTTGCCGACATTACATTCAAACAGGCCTTTAAAAGCAGATTTAGTGGCCTGGCCAGATGTATTATCAGGGCTTACGGACGCGAACGCTGGCCACTGGGTCCTATTTTGGTCATCCTATTCCAGAGAATTCGCCAAAAAGTGCGCAAGGCGCGCGGTTTGAAAAACTAGCGGTTTGATTTCATCATATCCTCCCAGTGTTGAATTCAGTTGTTTAGATTTGCTACTCGTCCGTTTTAGTAAAAAATTGTTTTTGCATTTAGAATTGGATATAAACCTGTCACATTGATTAATTATGGCTAGACCGATCACTTTGTTCACTGGGCAATGGGCCGATTTGGCCCTTTCTGAAGTTGCCAAAATAGCCGGAAATATTGGTTACGACGGGCTCGAACTGGCTTGCTGGGGCGACCATCTGGAGGTTGACCGGGCCGCCGTCGATAAGAATTATTGCCAGGGCAGGCACGAGTTGCTGGGTCGCTACGATTTGCGCTGTCATGCTATTTCCCATCACTTGGGCGGGCAGTTGGTATGTGATCCCAATGAGGATGAACGCAGCGATGCCTTTGCTCCTCCCGATTGTGCGGGCGATGCCGGCAAGAAACGGGCCTGGGCGGTCGAAACGATGAAAAATACCGCTCGCGCCGCCCGCAATATGGGAGTCGGCGTGGTCAATGGTTTCATCGGTTCCCCCATTTGGCATTTGCTCTATTCCTTTCCTCCCGTGTCGGAAGAGAGAATCGAACATGGGTTCCAGTATTTTGCCGAGATGTGGAATCCCATTTTTGATGTTTTTGACGAATGCGGAGTGCGGTTCGCCCTGGAGGTACATCCGACGGAACTTGCTTTCGACATCTACACAGCACAACGCGCCCTCGAAGCGGTCGGCCATCGGGAGGCCTTCGGCTTTAATTTCGACCCCAGTCATTTACTCTGGCAATTCGTCGATCCGGTCGAGTTTATTAATGCTTTTCCCGACCGTATTTACCATGTCCATATGAAGGATGCCATCCGCACGCTGGACGGCAAAAGTGGCATTCTCGCATCCCACTTGCCTTTCGGAGACCATCGCCGGGGTTGGGATTTCCGGTCCCTGGGGCGGGGCGAGGTTGACTTCGAGGCCATCATCCGGGCGTTGAACCGGATTGGCTATGAAGGGCCGCTCTCGGTTGAATGGGAAGACAGTGGAATGGACCGAATTCACGGCGCAGAGGAATCCTGCGATTATCTGCGAGGGCTCGATTTTAAACAAAGCGAAAGGGCTTTCGACGCCTCTTTCGATCGGGAAAATCAATGAGAAGAAAACTGCGCATGGGCATGGTGGGCGGAGGCCGGGATGCCTTTATCGGCGCCGTTCACCGGCATGCCGCCACCCTTGATGGAGAAATCGAACTGATCGCCGGAGCGTTTTCCGCCGATCCTAAGAAATCGCGTCTTTCCGGTCGCGACCTTCTTCTCGATCCCGCGCGCGTTTATGGCAGCTATGTCGAAATGGCCGCAAGTGAAGCCGCCCTGCCCAACGATAAGCGCATAGATTTTGTCAGCATCGTCACTCCCAACCATATGCACTTTCCGGTGGCCGAGATATTTTTAAAGGCGGGCTTCAATGTAGTTTGTGACAAACCGATGACGTATAGCCTGGCGGAGGCGCGGAAACTCCGCACCCTGGTCAAACGTTCGGGCAAAGTCTTTGCCCTGACCCATAATTATACCGGTTATCCCATGGTCAAAGAGGGGAGGGAACTGGTTAAAAAAGGCCGGTTGGGAGAGATTCGCAAGATAGTGGTCGAATACTCCCAGGATTGGCTATCGACCCTTCTTGAATCGACGGGTCAAAAACAGGCCGATTGGCGCACCGACCCGAAAAGGTCGGGGGTGGCCGGTTGTATTGGTGATATAGGAAGCCACGCCGAAAACCTGGCCCGTTATATGACCGGTTTGCGCATCGATTCCCTTTGCTCCGATCTCACTACTTTTGTGCCGGGTCGCAAGCTCGATGACGACGGCAATATTCTCATTCGCTACAAAGGTGGGGCCCGTGGGGTACTCATCGCTTCGCAAATTTCTCCGGGTGAGGAAAACAACCTTGTTATTCGTATTCACGGGTCGAAAGCCGGCCTCGAATGGAGCCAACAGAATCCGGAAACCTTGATTATCAAATACGCTGGCGCTCCGGCCAAAATATTGCGGCGTGGTCACGGTTACTTGGGAAAAACGGCCAACGGTAACACCCGTTTACCACCCGGTCATCCGGAAGGTTTTATCGAAGGATTTGCCAATATTTACAAAGAGGCGGCCAAAGCGATTCGGGAGGAGGTTGGCGGTAGGAAGGTCAAAGCCCACGACTATCCCGATGTGGAGGACGGCGTTTACGGAATGGCTTTCATCGAAACCACTGTAAAGTCATCTACTGCAAAGCAAAAGTGGATAAAATTTCCCCGAGTCTGGAACCTATCTCAAAATCGCAGATGAATGATGTTTGTAGCGCCACGGTGGCAGATGCCAGGCGGCTTCTCGCCCGGCTGGGCTTGGAGCCCTGCGGGCGCGAACCAACGCCGCAGGGGCCACCGTGCCGCACAAATCCTTCGGACAGAGGC
>JAJFLT010000107.1 GCA_021772555.1 Opitutales bacterium
TGAACTGGAAGCACGGTAATTGGGTTTTAAGGCGGTCAATCGTTTCATAACCCGGAAATACTTTTGATGAAATGGAAATGTGTTTTAAGATGCGCAAAAATGTTAAATAACTTTCTCCATAAGCAAATTCAAATTGGAACCCACTTTCATAATGTTCTTTTCTCGAATCTCAATAAAATAAAGCCATTTATTAAAGTATCAAACTACTATTACAGCAGGTAAATACCCTAACAAAATTTACGTATTATTACTTAAAAAAAGCCAAATATTCCACTTTCCCAACGGAAGTGTTAGTCTTGTCATGTGGATTTTATCATTTTCTAATGACCACCCACGCCCCTCTGTTTATCTAATTCGGCTTTATGCGAATCATATTAAATTGCCAAATTTTAATTTTGTTCCTCGCTGCTCCCCTGCCCATTAAGGCGCAAATTGACTCCGAAAATCCCTCTCGGGAAGATTTGGAGGCATTTATCGATACCTGGATGGCTGGTAAAATGGCGACTCACCATATCCCGGGCGCCGTTCTTGTGATGGTGAAAGATGGGGATTTTTTATTGGCCAGAGGTTTCGGCGTGGCCGATCTGGAAACACAATTGCCGATGGATGCCCGTAAAACGATTTTGAGGGTGGCTTCGAATTCGAAATTGTTCACTACCACGGCGGTAATGCAAGCCTCTGAAATGGGTCAAGTTGACTTGAAGACCGACATTCGCGCCTATATCGAGCCCGACTTGTTACGGGCCTACCCTACTCCGGTCAACCTGCACCAACTATTGACCCACAGCGCAGGAATCGGGGACAAATTTTTCGGCCAGACGGTTGCAAAATCGGAAGACCTGATTCCTCTGCAAACCTATCTGGAACAAGAGCTTGCCCGATCTTTAGCTCAACCTGGTTACTTCATCAACTATTCCAATCACGGCATTTCTCTGGCCGCTCATGCGGTGGAAAATGTATCTGGACTCAATTTTGAAGTTTATTGCCAAAAAAACATTTTTACTCCTCTGGGGATGGACAACAGCACCTTTATACCGTCCGAAGAATTGATGGGAAAAGCCGCCACAGGCTATAAATATATTCTTGGACAACACCGTATCCTGCCAGTGCGCCACTGGCGACCCTATCCGGCCTCCTCTCTTGTCACAACAGGTCACGACATGGGGCGGTTCATGATCGCGCATCTTGAGAATGGAACTTTGAATCTGGCAGGAGAAACCTCATCTGAAATTTTTTCGGAAGAATCGGCCAAAATCATGCACCGGCGGCAATTCACGATGCACCCGAGAGTGCCCGGCATGGCCTACGGCTTTTGGGAACGGGAAATGAACGGCAAACGCCTCTTATGGCACAGCGGCCATATGCCCGGTCATCGCACCGGTCTTTTTCTCATAAAATCCGAGCGCCTGGGCATTTTTCTCAACAGCAATACTGAATTTCGCCTCTTCGATCTTTTTATCGATGATTTTCTCGACCGGTTTTATCCCCCTCCATCATTGGAGCTGGTCGATTCGGCAGGCGGTCAAAACCTGAATCGCTATACCGGCGCTTACCGGCACAATTGGTACCCTCGAAGAACAATCGGCAAAATTGTCGCATTCCATGGACTACAGGGCCAGCAATTGAATGTTAAACCAGCCGCCGACGGTCAGTCTCTTCTCATCGGCGGCAAAAAGTTCGTGTGGATGGTTAAAAACCTCTTCCGGGAAGCCGATGGCGATCAATATGCCGCTTTTTGGGAATCGACGAGGGGCAATCCCGTAATCCTTTACCAGGGAGGAATGCTCACTTATCACCGGTTGAGATGGTATCACAGGATAGAACTTCATAGGGTTCTCTCCGTTCTTTTATCGGCCGTATTCATTGTTTGCCTGATCTTGTGGATTCGGGCCAATAAAAAAGATGGTTTCCAATCATTATCCAGAAAATCCCTGGCGTCTTTGCAGGTGGCCAGAATAAGCGCTGGATTAACTTGTGTCCTTTATCTGGTGTTTCTTCTCGCAATGGCAGCTTTACTCTCAAACGGGGCCTACAAAATGGCCCAGGAGATTCAACTACCGCTCAAGATTGCACTGGCCTTGCCTTTGTTGACCGGCGCCTCTTCAGCCGTTTTGTTCTGCACGCTATTTGTCTCCTGGAATCTCGCCTCATTGAGCCGGAAGGAGAAGTTTCTCTACACGGCCATCCTTTTAAACTCCCTCGCTGCTTTGGCTTTTCTCAACTATTGGAAGCTGCTGGGATACCGGTTTTAGGGCTCTTATAAACAGGAAGTAGTATTCAGTTTTAGAATATTTCTATAATCCAGGTGATAGACCGCCCTACCGCGAAATATTCGGTTTTGCCAATTTTCCTGCAATATTTCCTCTTTTCGTCCGTCTAAGAAATAGCTGCGCCTCATGAAGGAAACCTCAAAACCACTGATCGACTTGAAATCGGCTGGCATACCCTTGCTGCCGGATCGTCTCTGTCCCCTGGTCGAAGATGTTTTCTCCTTTTCCGGGATTAATCGGGTTCATGCGGAAATTTCCAGGAGAATGTCCCAGCCGGATTTCGAAAAGAATTTTTTTGAAACCGCTCTCGATGTGCTCGATGCGAATATAGAACTGGAAGCCGGAGATCTTGACAAAATACCTACTGAAGGACCCGTCATTGCTGTCGCCAATCATCCTTTGGGCGGTCTCGACGGTGTTGTTTTGGGGGCGGTTCTGGCTCGGGCGCGACCCGATATTCGGTTAATCGTCAACTACCTGCTGGGGGGCGCCGAGGTATTGCGGCCGTGGATTTTTCAGGTAGATCCATTTGAACGCCCACAAGCAGCCCGCACCAATCTAGCGGGCTTGAAGCAGTCCATGGGATGGCTTCGGCATGGTAGGATGCTCGGCACATTCCCCGCCGGAATGGTTTCCCGGGCAAACCTCCGTGAGCGCTCCATAACGGATCGGCCCTGGAATCCCAGTGTTGCCCGTTTGGTCCGCCGTGGCCAAGCCTCGGTTTTACCGATATATTTTGAAGGCCGCAACAGCCTCTTTTTTCAGGCGGCGGGTCTTTGTCATCCCCTCCTGCGTACGGTCTTGCTACCGAGAGAAATGATAAAGAGAAAAGACCGTACCATTCGGTTGAAAATTGGCGATCCCCTTCCCTACCGGATGCTCCGGGAATTTGCCAGCGATGAGGAAATGACGGCCTGCCTGCGGCTCAACGTCTACATGCTGAAAAACCGGTTGCAAACTTCGCCCACCAACACAGAAAAATCCTTTTTCATCGCAAAAAATAGCCGAAACTTCCCCCAAACGGTAATTTCCGAAGTGCCCAAGGATAAAATTTTTCAGCAAATTGAAAACCTGCCGCAGGAACAAATGCTATTGCGGCAGGGCCGGTTCAAAGTGTTTTATGCCAAATCCGCACAAATACCGGACGCTCTCCGGGAAATTGGTCGATTGCGGGAAATCACTTTTCGTCATGCCGGAGAAGGCACTGGCAGATCCTGCGCTCTCGAACCCTGCGACAGTTACTACGAGCATATTTTTCTCTGGAATCTTGAAAAAAAGGAAATCGTGGGCGGATACCGATTGGGCAAAGTCGATGAAATCCTGCCCCTTCATGGAATCAAAGGCCTCTACACGAGCAAATTGTTTTCCTACAAGGCGGATTTGTTCTCTAAAATGAATCCCGCTATCGAATTGGGCCGCTCCTTCATTCGGCCCGAATACCAGAAAAAGCATGGCGCCCTGGCGTTGATCTGGAAAGGCATCGGCCGCTACCTCGCTCTCCATCCCCGCTACGTCATGCTTTTCGGGGCTGTCAGTACCAGCCAGGAATACCTGGTCATCTCCAAGGACATCATCCGGGAATTTCTCAAGAACACAGTCTTCGACAGTTCTTTGGCCTCTTTTGTTAAAGCTAAAAACCCGCCCCCCCGCTCCCCTTTTCACCCCGCGGAAAAAGAATCGATTCGCAAGGGACTGCGCCGCATTGACGATGTTTCCACCTTGATTTCCGGACTGGAACGCGACGGCAAAGGTGTGCCCGTTCTTCTACGGCAATACCTCAAACTGAATGCGGCTATTTTAAGTTTCAATATCGATAAGGACTTTTGCAACGTCATGGACAGTCTGGTCGTGGTCGATGTGAGGCGTGCCGACAAGCGCATCCTCAGGAAGTTCATGGGCCAGGAAGGTGCAGACCGTTATTTTACCTTTCACGAATCGAAGGCAGAAACTTCGCCTGTCAATTCGGCCTGAAAGCGCATCATAGCCAGCTCCAAAAATGACAAATGGTATCAATTTGAGCCATATCTAAACATATTTAACCAAGTAGTTAAATTTATCTTGCATTGAGGCGAAAACCTCAATTCATTTAACCACATGGTTAACAATACTGCCGCTCTCGACGCCGTGTTTTCGGCCTTGGCCGACCCCACACGGCGAAAGATTCTGGAACGATTGACAGATGGAGCCGCCAACGTTACGGCCCTCGCGAAACCTTTCCGTATCTCCCTCCCGGCCATTTCCAAGCACCTGCGGGTTCTGGAAAAATCCGGTCTTGTGGTGCGAAACCGTCAGGGGCGGGTCCACAAGATGACAGCCGACCCCGAGCCCATGCGACAAGCCAGTACCTGGATGACCCATTACGCACGCCATTGGGAAGGCCAGTTTGCCGCCATGGATAAGATACTGGCCGAACAAGATAAAAAAAGAAATTTCATAAATCACAAAGTAAAATAATATATCAGCATAAGGAAAACCATATGAGCACAGTTATAGAAACCGAAGAACATACCCTTAAAATCAGTCGTCAATTCAATGCCCCCCGCCAAAGAGTCTTCGCTGCTTGGGCAGAGGTCGGACAATTGCAACAATGGTGGGGGTGCCATAACACAATATCAGTGAAATCAGACATGGATTTCCGGGCCGGAGGTTCTTACCGTCATACAATGCAAACCCGCAATGCCGGTGAAATGGTTATTTCCGGAACCTACAAAGAAATCATAGAACCGGAAAAAATCGTTTTTACCATGGTTTTTGAAGCCAATGGCGAATTTCCCGGTTTCGAGAAGACGCTCGTAACGGTGGAATTCATCGATAATGACGGTGCCACCGAACTTCGACTCACGCAGGAAGGCGAGCCGATGAAGCAAATACAGGAAGGCGCCGATGTCCAATCCGGTTGGAATGCTTCGTTTGATAAACTGGCCAAGAACCTGTAAACTCAGCACATTTCAGTTCAACTACAAAAAGCTCCCCGGATTCGTTCTTGGGGAGCTTTTTTATTTCTTTCTGTAGCGGGCACACGGACCACAACTCAATCTAGAATCTCTGTTAATCAATTGGAGAGGTTTATCTTCCGGTCATGCAATATTGCTTGAATATATCGGTCTTACGAGTAGTGTCTAAATTGTCTCGGCGAATCGATTATTGATATGGCTTTAGTCGAATTTGTTGTGAAAGGCATAATCTTTGGCAGTATAAGGGTATTGAAAATAAACTCGGAAGAGGTCCTGCTCGAAATGGATTTATTGAATTACTTTACCGTAGATATTGAGCCGAGTGGCACTATAATTCTCTATAACAAATCGGATTCGAGGAATACTCCATAACAAAACGTCGAACGAGATTTGGCTGACCATATGGATGTATTATTGTCCTCAAACATCAATGCGAAACCCCGAAAATATTTTATAGTTCCCAACCACTAGCTGCGTAAACGCTGCCTACAATATGTTGGCTTAAGAGTATGAAAATTATTAAGATCCAGCAGTCCAATCTAGAGGAGCATTTGGATAACCTCATTGGGTTAAACGATGAATTTCTTGAGTCTCTGGGGACGATAAAAGAACGGACGTTGTTGGAGAAGCAAAGGATTATCGAAAGTATGGTGACGCCGGGATCTTCCACCACCCTGTTGATAGTCTTAGAGGAAGATGGAAACGCGGTCGGGTTCAGTTACTACAACTATGGATCGGGATACTCTTGCGGGGGGAAATATCTCTGGCTCAATTGCATCTATATCAGAATTAATTGGCAGAAGAAGGGGTATGGATCACGCTTACTCAGGCACATCGAAGAGGATGGCCGTCAGGAAGGGATTAGACTATTCGTCTGCGGGCGCCATGTTAGAAACGACGCTTCGAAGAGACTTTTCGAGAGCGCTGGATTCCAGCAAGACGAGCATGTGATAATGACAAAAGTTTATGAATGAGCCAACCAAACGCTGGTCACAACGAGCGCGTTTCATACGTCTGACAGCTCAACGTTAGCCAGAGGATTGTATATGATCAGACTACAAGAAGAATCAGATACCTGTTTGAGTGAAATTCGCACAATCAATGAGGCCGCGTTTGGCGATTCATTGGCAGCGGATCTCATCGATGCCCTTCGGTCAAACAAGAAGGTAGATCTTTCGCTTGTTGCGGAGGTGAATAACGAACTGGTTGGGCACATCATGTTCTCCCCAGTGATTGTCGAGGGTGCGATGAGTTCGAAAAGACGAACGGCGCTTGCGCCAGTTGCCGTAATCCCGGAACAACAGAGGACAGGAGTGGGCACAGCTTTAATCAATGAAGGCCTAAAGAAATGCAAAACCATGGGAATCGACTATGTTATTCTTCTCGGCCACAAAACATATTATCCTCGATTTGGGTTTAAACCGATGAAGAATCATGGGTTGAGCTCTTCATACGGTGATGGAGAGCATGTCATGATTCGTGAATTAACGGAAGGTGTAGTTAACACCTTATCAGGAAAAATTTGTTATCAACCTGAATTCGAAGAGAGCGAATGTTAAAAACAAAAATTGTCTAGAACCTATCTCAAATTCGCAGATGACTGAATCGAATTTAGAAAAAATCGAAGAATACCTGCACGAGCAGATACCGGCTACCCGTTATATGGGCATCCGGGCGATTTCGCGCAACGCGGAAGAGATCCGTTTTAGTGCTCCGTTGAAACCGAATCTGAACCATCGTCAAACCGCTTTTGGGGGCAGCATAGCTACGATAGGCATCCTCGCCGGGTGGGCTTTCATACACTTCAATTTGCAGGATTTGGAATTGAGTAGCCGGTTGGTTATCAAGAAAAGCACCATCGATTTTCTGGAACCCATCACGGGTGATTTCGAGGCTTCCTGCAAAGCGCCCGATCCCGAAAAATGGGGAATTTTCCTTAAAAACCTGAAACAATACAAAATGGCACGAATCGATCTGGTTTCCGAACTACACTTTCTGGAAAAAGTTGCGGGGCGCCATCACGGAATTTACGTTGCGCGGTTAGACCGCTGACGGCCCCGGCTCATTTTTGCCCGCGCAGGTTTTTGTTTTCCGCCTCAAGCCGCTCAATTTTTTTCTGTAGTGATTTTACCAAAGGGGCAATCTCCTCCTCCGTGAAACGGGGATTAATATGCTGTGGGCAGTTTCCGTCCCAAGCATCGATGGTAAAAACGATAGCTCTTTCGATCTTTGCCGGATAATCAGGGTCTGCCAGCTTTTCCATGAGGCGGGAATTTTTCTCTCGATCAATGACCTCTGCCCTCCCCCAAATTTTTATCCGTCGGCGATTGGGATAATCCATTAAGAAAATCGTTATGCGGTCATTTTCAGAAAGGTTTCCCACCGAGATGTACTGCCGGTTGCCGCTGTAGTCAGCCATCGCCAAGGTATGTTCATCAATGATTTTGAGGAATCCCTTGGGCCCACCCCGATGCTGAATGTAGGGCTGCCCATCGGCGCTGGCGGTCCCCAGATAAAAAGAGTCTCTTTGCGATATGAACTGTGCCAATTCCTCATTGACCTCGGTTTTCCACCAATTGTTTTGTTCAACCCGTGCATAGGACTTGCGGGAGCCGTATTTTTCCTGGGCCGTTTTAACAGCCGGGGTAAAGGCGACATCGCTAACCGGTTTTTTTTCGATATTATTTATCATGATTTGAATTCTTTCAGAATATCGGTTTGGTAAAAAAGGAGCGGGCGCCTATCTCGCCCGCCCCTCTTAATCTAACCATTCATCCCCAAAAAATCATTTTGCTACATTTTTACTGAGAAATTCTCGGATCAGCAGTGCGATGAGAGCTCCATCCTCCTCCAGAGCGAAATGACCGGTATCGAGGATATGAAACTCCAGATTCTTCAGATCCCTTTTGTAGGGATGGGCGCCTTCCTCTGGAAATATCGGATCGTTCTTTCCCCACACAATCAAGGCCGGTGGTTGATGGTTACGAAAATATTCCTGCCAATGCGGGTAGAGTGGCGGATTGGTGCCGTAGGAGTAAAACAGCTCGATCTGGATGTCTTTGTTTCCCGGCCGGTCGAGCTTGGATTGGTCGATCACCCAATTATCAGGGCTGACCGCTTCCACATTTCTCATCCCGGTAGTGTACTGCCATTTGGTCGCACCAATGGTTAACAGAGAATCGCGGAGCGCCTTGCCATGCGCATTGGTTTTCTCCGCCCAAAAAGCCTTAATCGGGTCCCAAAACTCGCGCAGGCCCTCATCGTAGGCATTGCCGTTTTGAATGATTAGTGCTTGCACTTTTTCGGGATGCGCGGCCGCAATGCGATACCCAATGGGTGCGCCATAATCCATCAAATAGAGACTGAATTTATCCACACCGATAGCGGCCAGAAAATCTTCCACCACTACCGCCAAATTATCGAAGGAGTAATCGAATTCATCGACCAGCGGCATAGAGCTATTGCCGAATCCGGGATAATCGGGCGCAACCACATGAAAGCGATCGGAAAGTGCCGGAATGAGGTTGCGAAACATGTGCGACGAAGTCGGAAATCCATGTAGCAAAACAATAGTCGGCGCCTGCACCGGTCCGGCTTCGCGGTAAAATATTTCCACTTCCCTCACCTGCACGGTTTTGTGCAGCGTGGCATGACCATCGGTCTTCTCAGACCCCAGCGCCGTGCCTCCAAATGCCACTATGGCCGTGGCCGCCAATAATGAAGTTACCACCTTATTACGTAATGATTGTAGTGCTTTTGTGTTTTTCATCAGTATCCAATCCAGTTTTGTGTTATATAATTATGAGCAAAATTAATACAGATAAGTCTGTTCTATATTTGTCAAATAAAAACACATTTCCTTACATAATTAATTTTTCGATGGTCTTTCGAGCTGCCTCAACCGGCCAGATTTCACCAAAATTCTGAGAAGATGAGATGGCCCCTTCAAAAATGGTGTAATAGGCATCCGACAACTCCACCGGGTCCAGTTCGGCATACCGGTCATCGAATTTTTTCAAATCCTTGGCCAGATCGCGCAAAATGGTTCGAAGTCCGTCTTTATGGAAAATAACCTCCTTGCGCATGTTCGAATCGATTTCGGGAATCTCAGACGCCATATTGAGGAAGGCACACCCTCGGTAATTACTGGAAGGTAACCATTTAAGTAATAACTCCAGGGGTGCCATAAATCGCTCATAAGAATTCTGCCAAGTATTGATTTCATCCTTCAGCAGGCCTGTCCAATAGGCATGCCTTTCCCGTAAATAAGTCACACATAAATCCTCTTTGGAGGGAAAATAGTAATAAAAAGTATTCTTGGAGACACCCGCTTCGGCAATCACCTGGTTGATGCCTGTGGCCCGGTATCCCTGCCGATAAAACAAATCCAGGGCAGTAGAAACAATCTTCCGCCTCGCCTCGCTGTCCTTTTTCTCTCGTTTCATTTCAATCAATAAAAAGTATATACAGACTTGTTTGACAACAATATTAAAAAATATTTTCGAATCAATCAAAAAGAGTCGATGTTCAAAATTCCTATTCAGCCTTTGTGTTTTTGCTTAGGAGGTGTTTGCTTTCGGTTAACTGCCAAAGGAGGATTGCGGGCAGACCGGTCAAAATGCTGCGGGCACGCACGATGAGGGCGAGGGCCAAGCCTGTTTCGGGCGCAATCCCGAACAGAATGCTCAGGAGCATATAACTGCTCTCCTGCACCCCAAGGGCTCCCGGAATGATGAACGAGGCGTTGCGGACCGCTTGGGTGAGCCCTTCCAGAACAATGGCGGCAACAATGCCAACCGGATTCTGAAGAAAATACAGGATTATGACGATTTGATATGAATTGGCCAGCAAACTGAAAAAACGCCAGGCAAACCCGATGAAAAGATCCCCACGGCGTGTATAAATAGACTCCAGGGCCCGGTCCAGCTCTGAAGCGCTGCCGATGAAGGATTGCCAATCGCCCACCTGGACGATGCGCTCCAGCTTATGGGCCAGGCGAGAAAACAGTTTTAGCCTTTGCGCCAGGTAAAACCCGACGATCAGGACAGAAAAAAAAGTCAGCCCGATAACGGCTAAAAACACCGTTTCACCAGGACCTTTGTACCAAAAAAGAAGGATCACGCTGAGAAAGCCGAAAAGGGACTGGCAGCCGATGGCCACGGTTACATCGGCGACGACACTGGCCGCGGCCAGCGTCGCGGGCACCCCTTTAGTCGAAAGTAACCGAACGCGGACGTATTCACCGCCTACCTGCGCGACCGGCAGCAAGGTGTTGACCGATCCGCAAATCCAGCGCAAGCGCAGCAGCGTGAGTAATGACGGCCTTTTATCCCTGGGTAAAAGTCGCCGCCAACCTGCGGCGCTGGCCGCCAGGGGAATTATCTGGTAAAGGCAAACGACGAGTAGGCCCCAGCCGATATTAGCGGCGGCCGTAAAAACCTTGCCGGTCCCTTGGTGAACAACGAGTCCGATAACCAGCAGAAATCCAATAATCCAGAAAAATAGCGCAGTTCGCTTCATGAAATTTAGAGCGATGAGTTAAAATGCGGTTCCCTCCAGAGAGCAAGGTTTTGCTGTGGGTATATTGAAATCCTCACCCAGAAATGGCGGTTGTTTCAATCGACGCGTTCCGGGCCAGGCCCACAAACGCCGCCTGATTCGGCTTGCTGTGTTTTCCTTTGCTCCCCTAAATGAATGCCATGCAGGCCATTCTCTATAAAGCTAAAAACGAGCCCTGGTTTAGGGTTGGCGGCATGACCTTGCTGGAGCGAAATCTGCGC
>JAJFLT010000108.1 GCA_021772555.1 Opitutales bacterium
AAAGGCACCGGCAGGGTTGTTGAACATTTTACCCGGGCCGAAGTTTTTGGAGAAAACAACGTTCATGGATTGGCCGTCACGGTCGACCCCAACAATCCGCAAGTTTTTTCCATCGATCCATATATGAATCCACAATAGGCCATTTAAAGTCTCGGTTTCGGACGAGGTCGGGATCGGTACTTTCGCAACCTGTAAGTTTTCACAACCTGCTCCGACTAGATTATTATAAGAGTAATAAAAACTTAAAATAGGAATCATAATGCTATGAGCAGCGAATACACAATTAATGTGGCGGAATCCACTTTCAATGATGAAGTTTTACAATCGGGTAAGCCTGTGCTTGTCGATTTCTGGGCGGAATGGTGCGGACCTTGTAAAATGATCGCTCCGGTTCTCGAAGAAATTGCTGAGGAACATATTGACTCCGTCAAGGTGGCCAAGGTGAATGTCGATGAAAATCCGGCTTTGGCCGATCGGTTCGGCATCAGCGCCATCCCTACGCTGTTAATTATTGAAGGCGGAAAGGTCGCCGAGAAAGTTGTCGGATTTTCAGGCAAAGACGCGCTACTTTCCAAGCTTGGCCTGGCCTCCGGTACAGCCAATTGATCGATCGAGCAAGTATCCGGGGAAATTTACAGCCCGAGGCAGCTTCTACTTCGGGCGCCTGTGGAAACCTTAAATGGTCCGCAATAGTTTGTACACCTCGACCAGTTCTTGACGCGCCTGGGGGAGAATCTCGGTAAGGTCGTTATCGCTCAAGCCGACATTTTCCAACACCTCCGGCGGCGCTTTAAGACTTGAATTGCCGTTCTCTGACCGGGATGTCACACAAGCCGCTACTGTAATGCTGGAATGGAGAAGGCAAGCCATCGGCGTGTGTTCGGGCGCTTGCAACGGATTTAGCTGATAAAAAACAGGCTGTGTAAGTTCGTTGCTAAAATTCCATTTTACCAGCATTTCGCTCCCGATCTCGGCATGATCGGCGCCGAATGTTTCTCTTTCCCACCGGGCCAGGGATAAATAATCCTTGTTTACACCGATATCGATGTCGCTCGAATATACCTCCATATATTTGTTCAAGATCCATTTCCCCACCGAATGCACGAGGCCTATCGTATAGGCGGTATGGCTGTCGATGCCAGTGATGCGCGCGAATCGCTCCATAATGATGGCTGTCAAGACCGTGGTGCGCCAAATTTCCTCCGAAGTGAGAGGATAGGCGGACTTGCGGGTGTTCACCATATCCAGAATGGCTACAATGGCGGCCAGTTTATAGACTTCTTTGGAACCAAGGAGGGAAATGGCCTCCTCGATGCTGTCAGTCGGGGTTGGCGTTCCAAAAAAGGCGCTATTGCTCAAGCGCATGACCGAGGTGGCCAGGGAGGAATCCACTTTTATGATCGAGGCAATGTCACTGAGGTCCGAATTTTCATCCGCGATAGCCTGTCGGAGCCGGGCCAGGACATGATGGGATGGAGGCACGGTATTGAACCTGCGAATAAAGTCTTTCAGTTCCTCCAACATTTGCATGGCTATATCGGCTTGTTAGGAAAACACTAAAATAAATGAAAACCGAAAGCTCCATGTACTCCGGTTTCCAAGGTTTAAAATAGGTTGCCCAATGTTGAATATTCTTTAAAACGAACTCCATGACTAAAACAGCTCTTGTTGCGGGAGTGGGTTCCGGTTTGGGTGAATCTTTGGTGCGAAAACTGGCTCAAGAGGGTTGCCGGGTCGCCATGTTTGCGCGATCGGCGGAATATCTGGCGGGTTTGGAAAATTCTCTAAAGGCGCAAGGCCATGAGGCTTTGGCTGTTCCCACCGACTTGACCGATAAAGAAAAAGTGGCCGATGGGTTTAAAAAAGTCAGGGAAAACCTGGGGCCGATCGATATCCTCATCTATCATGCCGGGGCCGCCCAATGGAGCGGGCTCATCGATACTACGGCGGAACAATTCGAGCAAGCCTGGAAAGTCATCGCCTACGGAGGCTTTCTCTGCGCCCAGGAGGCAGTCGGCGATATGCTGGCTCAGGGCGGCGGCGCCATCCTTTTTACCGGCGCAACTTCCGGATTACGGGGTAGCGCCAGGGCATTGGCGTTCAGCAGCGCAAAGTTTGCCCTGCGGGGATTGGCGGATTCCCTGGCCCGCGAACTATGGCCGAAAAACATCCACGTAGCTCACATAGTTATCGACGGATGGATCGATTCAAAAGCGGTCCGTGAGCGATTGGCTCCGTCAGCGGACGAACCCGTGCTGAATCCAAATTCCATTGCCCAAAACTATTGGAATCTCATCATGCAGGAAAAATCTGCCTGGACTTTTGAAATCGAACAGCGCCCCCACAAGGAAGAATTTTTTACCTGACGCCAATTTTGATTAGAACCCCAACTCAATCGTTTAACAAACCAACATAATTATGGATAAGACTTCGAATCAAATGAACGTTCTAGTAACCGGCAGCACCAGTGGTTTTGGCCGATCAATCGTGGAGACCCTGGCACTAAAGGGCCACCGGGTTTTTGCCAGCATGAGGGGTATTGGGGGTAAAAACTCCAGCGTCGCCCGGGAACTTGAGGAATGGAGCCGACGTGAAGAAGTCAAACTCGAGGTGGTGGAACTGGATGTATTGGACGAATCCTCGGTTGATTCGGCTGTGCAAGGCATTCTGGCCAGCGCCGGACATATCGACGTGGTGGTCAACAATGCGGGTATCGGTTCCTCCGGCTACCTGGAAGGTTTTACCATGGAGCAGGCCCGGCACATTTTCGATGTCAATACGCTTGGACCGCTACGGGTAAACCGCGCCGTGCTGCCCTCTATGCGCGATAGAAAATCCGGCCTCCTCATTCACATAACCAGCGCCACCGGACGCCTTTATATTCCCGGGCTGAACATCTACAGTGGAACGAAATATGCCCTCGAAGCCCTCGTGGAATCCTTTTCCTACGAACTGGCGCCCTTCGGCATTGACTGTGTATCCATCGAACCGGGGGGTTATCCAACGGATATAGCGGGAAACGTCACCGCCGCCGCCGACACCGACCGCTTGGCCGGCTACGGCGAGGGAACCAACCCGGCTTCAGGCTTGTATGCTTTTTTTGGAGAACAATTCAGCCGCCCCAATCCTCCCGACCTGAAAGAAATTGCTGATAGCGTTAGCGATCTCATCGATATGCCTGCCGGGCAGCGCCCATTGCGAATAGTAGTCGGTGATGTCGGCACCGATGGCCTCGAAGAATTGAACGATGTCACGGAAAAGATTCAGAAGAAATACCTCGATTCCATTGGATTGTGATCTCGTGACAACCATCAGGATTCGACCGAACACGGGTTTTACTTGCTTTATCATTTTGCTCGGTTAATACTTCGTCAACCAAGCAAACGAAGCCATTTACGGATTGTATGCGGTCAACTTGAAAACCCCGGCTCCGTGCCATTAAAATGAAAAGAAAAAGTCTTTATATTGCCGCCCTCATTACCTCTGTCTTTTCATTAATTTCATTAGCAGCCTCCAGCGATATTCCCAGCGGCAAACTTTTGGAATTACACGATTGCGAACTGATCGCGGGTGGCTGTATCGCCTCTTCCGAATCCACCCTCGGCGGTCGTTCCCTCCTGCGGGTCTGGAATTTTGACGATGGCGTTCATACCGGGCAGGATTTTTCCGGCTTGCAGGTTGCCCTTCTGCAAGTCGCCAATACCAACCTCGCTTTTCCCACCACCCTGCCCACCGGAAGCGTCATTTATCTTCCTCCCGAGGCCAGCCGCGCACAACGAATAGCTCTCGTCGATTGGCTCAGGGCCGTGAACCCTAATATCTCCGCCGGAACCGTCGAAGAAAAAATTGCCCCCATAAAAATCTCCGGGGCCGCTGAGATCGTTTCCCTTTCAATAGGCCAGTCCATTGCCTTGGAGACACAATCT
Source organism: Opitutales bacterium (assembly GCA_021772555.1). Classification (GTDB taxonomy): domain Bacteria; phylum Verrucomicrobiota; class Verrucomicrobiia; order Opitutales; family UBA2987; genus JAJFLU01. The sequence continues at coordinate 3,927 of JAJFLT010000108.1, forward strand.
TTAGTCAACGGCGGCCCCGAACACTGCGTCGGAATGCTTTGGTACAACCCACGCTCCCGCCTCAATTCCTTTGACGTTCTTCTCAACCGCAAATCCACGGTGCGGGAAAAAGGACTCCAACTGACATGGAACAACCACCTCGCCAAAAGTGTTTTTTTGGGAAGCTTTGGCAAAAAATCCACCCACTACGCAGCCAACAAGACCGAACGCTGAAGGGACGATGGCAAATACTTGTCCCCCACTCTGCTCAACCCACCATCCATAACTGCCTGAATGCCGGGAAATAATAAAAATCCCAAGGGTAACACCTCAAACGCTCTTTCAAGGCGCGAATTCCTGAAGGGCGTAAGCGTTTCCGCTGTGACCGCGGCGGCAACTCAGGCCGAGCATTTGGCAGCCCAATTAAAGGATGTAAACGACGAAAAAATCGCTGGACCGGAAGGAGCGCAGGTTACGCTCAACATCAACGGGGTGAAAAGAAACCTCGTTCTGGAGCCCCGGGTCACCCTCCTGGAAGCCATCCGGGAGCACTTGAACCTGACGGGGCAAAAAGAAGTTTGCGACCGGGGTACCTGCGGGGCCTGCACCGTGATGGTCGATGGCATCCCTCAATATTCCTGCATGAAACTGGCCATTGACTCGCAGGACGAAAAAATCACCACCGTGGAAGGACTCTCTCCCGACGGCCAACTCAACAAAGTGCAGCAAGCCTTTGTGGAGTGCGATTCCCTCATGTGCGGTTATTGCACGCCGGGATTTGTGGTCAACCTGACCGCTCTGCTCAAAAGCAACCCCCGACCGACCGAGGTCGAAGTGCGGGAAGCCTGTTCGGGCAATCTTTGCCGTTGCGGGACCTATCCGCGCATTTTTGACGCAGCTTTGAAAGTTGCCGGAGTTAAGACCAAAAGTCGTGTACAAATACTTTCTGCCAAGGATATTTTAAATGCCTAGCTGGCCCCAAAATCCGAAATACCTGGGCAAATCCAGCCAACGGGTGGACGGTCCGGTAAAAGTAACCGGTGCAGCCCGATACTCCTCGGACATCCACAACAACGGTTGGCTCTATGGGATGATTCTGCGTTCCAAATGGGCCAACGCCAAAATTCATTCCATCGATTTATCGGCGGCCCTGAATTCTCCCGGCATCAAGGCGGCCATCAAAGTGCGGGAAGATGAATTTATAGCTCATTTTTATGGGCAGGAATTGGCTGCCGTGGCCGGAACAAACAAACAGGCCTGTCTCGACGCCTTGGCCTTGATCAAAGTCGACGCGACCGAACTACCCCATGTGGTCGACGAGAAAACAGCTGTAAATCCCGATTCGGTTCGGGTCTTTCCGGATTTTCCCAATATCGGTGATCCTCGGGTACGGGAAAATGGAGAGGTGGATCAAGCATTTGCCCAAGCCACTACAATCGTCGAGGGGCATTATACCACCCAGATACAAATGCACCATTGTCTGGAAACTCATGGCAACACCGCCCATCAGCAGGGAGACACCCTCACGGTATGGGCCTCCACCCAAGGGGTGTTCAGTGTTCGTGATGGATTGGCCGGCAACCTCGAAATTCCGCAAAACCAGGTACGCGTCATCAGCGATTTCATGGGTGGCGGTTTCGGTTCCAAATTCGGTCCTGGTGTGGAGGGCATTCTGGCCTCCCGGTTGACCCGCCAAACCGGCCTCCCGGTCAAGCTCATGCTCCCCCGTTATGACGAAGCCAAAGCGGTCGGTTACCGCCCTTCCTCGTTTCAACAAATTCGCATGGGCGCCGATGCCGATGGGAAAATCATCGCCTTTGAAATGAATGCATTCGGCTCGGCTGGTTACGCCAGCGGTCCCAGCACTGCCGGTGGCGGCGGACGGGCCGGCTTTCCCGCTCCCTATATTTACGACATACCCAATACCAGGGTTCGCCAGGCCGGTGTCGCCTTGAATTCAGGTTCTGCGCGGGCTTTCCGGGCGCCGGGTCATCCCCAGGCCTCCTTCGGGATGGAATCCATCATGGATGAAATGGCCCTCAAACTGAAAATGGATCCACTCGATTTTCGTTTGAAAAACGACACCCACGACTCCACACCGGCGGAGATCCGAAGAAAGGAATGGAAATTAGCGGCCGAGCGTTTCGGTTGGAAAAAAAAGTATCGGTCTCCCCGCAGTTCACCCGGAATCATCAAAACCGGGATCGGCCTGGCCGGGGGCACCTGGGGTGGCGGCGGCCGCGGAACCCAAGCCGAATGCCAGATAAATGCCGACGGATCGGTGGAATTGCGCTGCGGAACCCAGGATCTGGGAACCGGCACACGCACGCTCATGGCCATGATCGCGGCGGAGATTTTCGGCCTTGAACCCGGACAGGTCACGGCCCGTTTGGGAGACACGCTATTCCCTCCCTCTGGCGGCAGCGGCGGCAGCACCACGGCGGCATCGGTATCGCCCGCCATTCACAATGTCTGCCACAATGCCTTGAAGGAATTGCGGGAAATGAGCGGAGTGGAAAACCCCACCGGAGACAATTGGCGGGAGGCCTGCCGGAAAATCGGAATCCAGCCCCTCATTGCCCAAGGGCGTTGGGTGGAAGGCCTCTCTTCACGCGGCGTGGGCGGTGTGCAGATGGCGGAAGTCACCGTGGACACCGAAACCGGCGTGGTTAAGATTAAAAAAATCGTCTGCGTCCAGGATTGCGGCCTCGTCGTGAACCAATTGACCTGTGAAAGCCAGGCTTACGGAGGCGTCATCATGGGCATCGGCTACGCCTTGTTCGAGGAGCGGATCATGGACCCACTATCCGTAGTCGTCCTCAACCCCAATTTTGAAACCTACAAGCTGCCCGGAGCCCAGGACATGCCCGAAATCGATATTACCCTGCTGGACATGCCCGAGCGCGGAGTCATCGGAGTCGGTGAACCGGTCACAATCCCGACCGCTGCCGCCATCGCAAACGCAGTGGCCAACGCACTCGGTGTGAGGATTCCTAGCATTCCGATCACACCGGACAAGGTACTGGCCGCTCTGGGCGAAGTGCCCAATAAACCCGCGGCGTCGCTAGCCGGAAGCTGGGGAAATTTTCACAAAAAACTCCATTGGGATGAAATTCAACCCGCCCAGGCGCCAGAAGAGGGACACTGATGAAAGCTTTTCAATACGTCACGGCATCCAATACCGAAAGGGCTTTGCAACTCTGCGGGAAAAAAGATAAATTCCTGGCCGGTGGCACGGATCTGCTCGGCGAAATCAAGGACTATGTGTCCCAACCGGGTAGGCTGGTTAACATCAAAAAGCTTCCGGGCACGCGGGAGATTGTTGAAACCGAAGACGGCTGGAAATTGGGCGCCAATGTTACCATTGCGGAAATCGCATCGCACGCGGGCCTTCAAAAAAACCTGCCCGGAGTGGCCGAGGCTGCCGCCCTCGTAGGCTCACCCCAGATACGCAACATGGGCACGCTGGCGGGAAACCTGGCGCAGCATTCCCGCTGCTGGTATTACCGGCACCGCGATGTGCAATGCCTTAAAAACGGCGGCGCCCGCTGTTATGCGCGGGAAGCGGAAAATAAATACCACAGCCTGTTTTCCGGAAACCCATGTATCAGCCCCGTGGTGTCCAACTTGGCAGTGATCCTCGCCACCCTCAACGCCAGCGTCAATGTCCAGCGCGGCAAGAAAATTCTCAATCTCAAGATGGGCGAATTTTACATGAACGCATGGTTCAACCCTTATGCGCATCATTCATTGCAGTCGGCGGACCTCATCCTCCATATAGAAATACCGGTCAGAGCACGACCCTGTGTTTATATGCAAGTTTCAGAAAAAACCGATTTCGACTGGGCATTGGTCAGTTGCGCCGCGGCGGGAGAATTGAAGGGAAACACCCTGCAAAATGTGCGGGTGGCTTTGGGCGCGATTTCACCCCTGGTTCACGAAGTGGAGGAAGCCAACGAATTTCTGGAAAACAAAGAAATCGATCGTAGAACGGCCAACATGGCTGCGGAAATTATACTGCGCGAGGCCGTTCCCATGGAGCACAACGGCTACAAGGTTCCCATGGCTCGGGCAATTATCCACAGAACTTTGCTCAAATTAGCCGGCAAAAATTTTGATGAGAAAATTTCATGAAAGAAACACCCTGCAGATTTCTTCGAACCAAGAAAATGTATATTCCCGCCCAGGCTGAGCGAGCCCTGGTGGAACGGGATTATCCCGCGGAGACCCCCCATTGCTGGTGCAATAAAACCATGATCGAACTCGGCCCCGACGACCACCCCGTCTCCATCACAGACTGCACCAACCCAAACCGCAATTGCCACCAAAATTGATGGCGAACTGATCGGCAAACGTGGCACAAAGAAACTCTGTCGATTCAGCAATACCAACGACTCGACCACTTCAGGCTATTACCGATAAATGGTCATGGTACATTTTGCCTGCGTTCGCTTTTATATTGTATTTCAATACCTTGGGACATGATTACGCTCTGGATGATTTTGCTGTCATCACGGAGAATAGGTTCACGCAAAAAGGATTGGCCGGAATTCCGGAGATTGTATCCAGCGCATATTGGGCGGGGAAAGATGAGGTCTATAACGTATTATACCGTCCATTATCGGTTGTCACTTTTGCAATCGAATATGAAATATTCGGATTAAACCCAGGCATCAGCCACTTCATCAACGTATGCCTTTACGCCATAACCGGTCTTCTCCTTTTCGGGATACCCTACAAGCTCGCCAAAGGTAAAAATGCGTCTCTTTATTTCATAGCCACACTATTGTTTATCGGACACCCTCTTCATACAGAAGTGGTGGCCAATATCAAGAGCCGGGATGAATTACTTTCCCTGATCTTCTTGCTCTTAATGATTTATTGTCTGATTCGGTATGCATTCGAGAACCGAGCTATTTACTTCATTGCCGGATCGATTCTCTATTTCCTGTCTCTCATGACAAAGGAGAGTTCCATCACATTTCTGGCGGTCGTTCCACTGATACTAATTTATTTCACAAATAGAAAAATAGGAGAAATCATAAAAATCAGTTCTGCTCTGCTGCCGGGAGTTTTTCTCTATTTTATTCTAAGATATTATTCTCTGGGTAGCCTGATCGGTGTAAATACTGAAGACACACTCTCTCCAATAAATAATATTCTGTTGGCCAGTGAAAATTACTCCCAAAGCCTCGCCACGGGAATTTATATTCTGGGAAAATGTCTGTTTTTGTTCACTTTTCCTCATCCGCTGGTTTATGATTATTCCTTCGGCCAAGTGCCGTTTTCCAGTTTTGGTGATCCGGTCGTTTTAATTGTCATTCTCCTGATTGTTGGCGCCGGTTTCTACATTTTACCACGGATAAAAAAGAGGGGTATTTTTTCATTTGCCGTGTTCTTATTTTTTATAACTTATTCGGTTACATCCAATCTAGTGATATTAATCGGAGCCACCATGGCAGAACGCTTTCTCTATATTCCTTCGATAAGTTACTGCCTGCTTTTGTCGTTGGTATTAGTAAATTTGGCGAATTTTCGTGAAAATGATAATGTGCAAGCTCTCAACATCAAACAAACCATGGCGCAAAGAGGTATTTGTCTTCTGCTGCTTTTAATTATCCTGAGCGCCTACAGTTTTAAAACCATTACCCGTAATTTGGTATGGAAAAACAATGAAACACTTGTTTCTAATGATATTAAGATAGCCCCAAATAGCCCACGTATCGTCCACCAATATTCAGATATATTGATTGAGAGAGCAAAAGAGGAGGAAAATCCAGAGTCAAAAAAAGCCTCATTGAACGAGGCGATAGATATTCTTAAATTTTCTATAAAGCGTTACCCTAAAGACATGTACGCTTATGTCAACTTGGGAAATGCCTATAGCGCTATGGAGGATTATGAAAACGCGATTGCGGCTATAAAGGCCGCCTTAAGACACGATCCGAATTACATTTTAGCAAAGAAGCATCTTGGTACTGTTTATAATAAAACGGGTCAGCACCACTTGGCGGTAGAATTATATGAGGAAATATTGCAGTCTGAAGAAGCGTCGATTGATCTGCTTTTAAATCTGGGGACCTTCTATATAAATGACAAAAACTATGTCGAAGCAATAAAGACCTTAAAAAAATTAATTTTGTTGGACGGCGATTCTGTTTCTGCGCACCACAATTTGGCGGAAGTTTATACTAAAATAGACTCCTACGAAAATGCAGTGAAGCATTATGAAAAAACCCTTACCATCGATCCTTACCGTAGAGACACGCTTTTCGCTCTAGGTAGATTGTATTTTAAGCTGAAGCGTTATAAACTGGCGCTTGAAAAGTTTGAAATATTAATATTACACAAACCTGATGATTATCAAACTTATTTTCAATTAGCGACACTTTATGTTAAGCTGAATCAATCATCCAATGCTCTTGAGAATTACCGATTAGCAACGCAATACAACTCTAATTATGCTGTCGCCTTCTATAATTTAGGAAATTTACATTTTTCAATGAAAGATTACAATGCAGCCATCACCTCCTACATGAAAGCCATTGAAGTTAAACCGGATTATGCCAAAGCCTATGCAAACCTCGGCATTACCTATAATATTCTGGGCCAATTAGAGAAAGGCAAACAAATGATTCAAAAGGCGATCGAACTCGATCCATCACTATCTGCTATATTGTGATGAAAACAGAATTCTAACCGCAATTGCCACCAAAATTGATCTACGCACTAAATTCTCAGTGCGGTCCATTTATTATATTTTTCTTTTGGATTTAGACTTGTTACGACTTTCGCGAGTAACTTTTTCTATTCCCGAAGGATTGGGCCGTAAATTAAGCCAAACTGCATATGCTGGCACTATTACCGCAATTCCGTAAAGTTGCAGCATGCTTCGATGAATGGTCCCCTGGTTTTTCAACCATTTAAAAGCATCCGTAAAACAAAACACAAATACGACTGCCGAAAATGAAATCAACAACATGGCAATCAAGGCTCGGCCAGTCTGGTCCTTTAACATAAGGTGAAGGCTAAAAAGTATGGATACGAAAATAAATATCCAATAAATACTATGGGTGGGTCCCATAAAAACATATTTCCAAATATATCCCAAACCATCACTATGGAAAACTAATGATTCTTTGCCGGGTGAAAGGCGAAGTGAGTAAACAGTCTTGAATATAAACCAAGGAAACAAAGTTAAGAGTCCGAGAAAATATAACATTGGCTCTCTTAACTTTTTTTTGCTAAAAATATTAAGGCGGATTAATTCGGACCAGGAAAAATTGAGCAATATCATGGCAACGGTAAGTGCTGGAAGAAAAAGTACTAAACCGTCATTTTTTATCCAGCATGTACCGGCAGTAAGTATTCCTGCCAGCAACCATTCCTTACGAAGCAAAGCGCTTAAAGCAGCTACTGCATAGGCTTCTACCGCTATGTCGGCGTAACCGCTAGCCGCGTGCCATGTTTGAAATGGTATGGTCAAAATGATAAACGAAGTTGCAGAGGCCAACCAACGAATCTTTGAGAATCGCCACGTTGCCAACCAGACTGTCACGGGTAAGGAAAGGTAAAATAACAGACAATCCGCGCGAGCAATAATACCATTCCAGTCTCCGTTCAATTGGGCGGTAAGGGCTCGCCATATCGGTATACCCAACGGGTAATGCTTATAACCCGTGAACCCTAAAAAAGCATCTTCATTACTGGGATCGAAAAACCAGTTGACACCGCCGAAAAGCGAGCGGGCACGACCTGCCCAATGCATCATGGCATCATCATAATAAACCGGAACCTCAATGAGTTGCCAGGATAGAAACACAATCTTTTCGGCTATAAATAGTAGCAAAACCCACTCATACCACTTGAAAGAAAATTTAGTAAACCGAGGCTTGGTAATCTCTTTTGTTTTCCAGATATAAACCGTCAGGATCAAGGTTGTGATATATACAGAAAGGATCGAAAAACCGAGTGAAAGGCCTAAATACAGAAGTATGGAAACGGTTAGGGTCTCTGCGAAAAATCCGATAAAAAAAGAAGCTATTATCCATTCTCCAGTATTTCTATTGCCTCGAATGAATTTCAGAATTGTCCACCCTAACCATACATTTAAGGCCAAATGGCTGAAAATGGCGGTGACAGTAGTCATTTCTTTTTGCCATTCTTCCGGATAAGCTGATCACCGGAATGCGATATAATGATGTCTACATTAGGGTTTTCGATGTTCTTATGAAACTTCTTTTCCGCAAGTTCGTACGGCACAATGGAACGCGCAGGCCACTTTAACTTATCCACCGACCAAGAACCTTCTCCAATTTCACGACCTGTATCTTGGCTAAATGCCTGGATGCCTTTAAAATTTTTTATCGAAGGATTATCCCCTATGGTTGCCCAAATATGAATGTCGTTGCAAATGGTTCTTAATTCCATAAACGTCCATACAAACATAAAACTTAAGAAGAGAGAAAAAACCACCCTTTTTCGACTACAACCTATCTCAAATTCGAAGATAACGATGCAGAGAGCCAATATGTGTTTGAGCAAGGCGCGTCGGGGTATGTCGGGCTGGAAGCCCTGCGGCCCCGACGTAACGCCACTCAAACTCATAATGGCCTCTGTCCGAAGGATTTGTGCGGCACGGT
>JAJFLT010000109.1 GCA_021772555.1 Opitutales bacterium
CACCGCTCGCGGTACATGAATCATTAGGCTGGCATGAGAAAAACCCGGATTGGTTTCAATACAAAGCGGATGGACAATTGCTCGATCCTGCGGCCAATTAGGGAGGGAAAAGCTATTGGCTCGATCCCACGCATCCAGAGACAGAATCATGTATCCGTCAATGGTTTAGAGATGCATACGCTACCGGCTTCCGGTATTTCAAAACCGATTTTAACAATGTTGCAGGCAGAATGTTCGATCCCAAAATGACCTGCCTTCAGGCACTGCGTAAACTATACCGTATTTTTCGAGAAGAGATAGGTGAGGATAGCTACTTACTGGCCTGTGCTGAGTTTAGCCGGGGGGTTGCCGGGTTTGCTGATGCCGCAAGGATCGGTCCTGATTCAGTCTCCATATGGGAAGCAGGCCACCCCTGTTGTATTCTTGAATGTATTCGCACAATAGACCTGAATGCTGAGGCCAATGGACTCTTGTTTTGGAACGATCCCGATGTCACTTATTTGGGCTCTTGGGAAAACAGCCTGGCCCTTTCAACTGTAAAAGAGAATGATAGAAAGCAAAAGCTTAATGCCGATGAGGTTCAAACATGGCATACTTTTGTGGGACTGCTCGGAGGATTGATGTTCACGTCGAATCCATTGCAAAAGCCAGAGGTGATGGCAGAGGCCCGACGGCTGGAGATTATTTGCCCACCGACGCCGGACAGAGGTTACTCATTTCACGCGGGAATAGACCGTAACCATCAAAGATTCGGTTTTATAGCAGATCGACCTAGGGGATCTTTTGCTACCGTTGCTCTTTGGAATCCCAAAGAAGAACCAGCAGACCTACCACTGGCTATAGACGAATTGAAAGCCCTTGGGCAAGATTTTCACGCATGGTCATTCTGGGACAATCAATACCTGGGCGTTATCGATCATAATTTTATCGCAAAAGCTGTTGCCCCTCATGGCTGTGTCCTGTTGAGAATTACACCGGTAAACGCATCGCACCATAAACCAATCCTGGCAGGATCTACATTGCACATAAGTCTCGGGGCAGCTGAAATTCAAAAGTGGATTTCATCTCAAGATACGCTGAAAATCGAGTTCAGTGATGCTGGCGCCCGTGATGGTGAGTTGGTAATTCATTCAAATCAGCCATTGGTTTTGAGATCTTTCGAGGGAATTACCAATGTAAGTATCCAGTCGGCAGGTATTTCCCTTTGGCGATTACTGCTGATGGGACGAAAACGCGGTCAACAACAGTCAGTTCGATTGGATGTAGGCGAATGAAGTCCAATATTCAGAGACAAGAGCTTTTCCCATCGGCATAACCCGCTATCGGTCGCAGTAGCGGTAGCCGTCAGTGAAATCCATAGGCATTTCCCAATTCTTCAAAACTTGACAGTTTACATAACGATTTTATGGAATCATATCCTATGTTTTATTCAAAATGCGTGAACACCGAACTAGAACCCGGTTACTTCCATGATCGATCCATTTGAAAAAGTCTCCATTGGCCATACGGGCGTCGAGGTGACCCGGTTGGGTCTCGGTGGAGCTCCGCTCAGCGATAGGGTTTTGGCCGGCGGGAAAATCAAAGGCAGCGGTTATAAAGAGGCTCTCGTTCTCATCCGCCGGGCCTGGGAGTTGGGCGTTCGCTATTTCGATACCGCCCCGATGTACGGCTCGGGATGCAGCGAAGTGCGCTTTGGTCGGGTGCTACCGGATGTGCCGAGAGATTCCTTCGCTCTGTCAACGAAAGCCGGTAGGCTCCTGATTCCCGAAAATCCGGACGATTTGGAACCTTATAGCGAGGACGGAATCCCCCATTACCGATGCGATTTCGATTTAAGCGCGGCGAGCATACGTAAATCCCTCGCGGCGAGCCTGGAAAGGTTGCGGCTCGCGGCGGTCGATATCCTGTTCATCCACGACACCGTTGCTCCAGATCAGCATAGCGACGAGGAATTCGCGACCGCCCTTGAAGAGGCGGTCCGGTTGCGAAGCGAGGGTGTGGTCAAGGCTATTGGTTTGGGCATGAACGAATGGGAGCGTAGCGGTCGCCTCATTAAGCGGTTTACGCTCGACTTTGTCCTGCTTGCCGGGCGATACACGCTGCTGGACCAGTCGGCTCATAGTGAATTTCTGTCTTTGTGCATCGAACGTGGGGTCCAACTGGTGATCGGTGGACCGTTCAACAGTGGCATATTGGCCCGAGATTTGGACGAACCGGTCACCTATGACTATGTGCCTGCGCCCGCCGAAATCGTGAGCAAAGCCAAGCGATTGCACGCCGTCTGTAAACGTTACGAAGTCGATTTGCGGGCGGCGGCACTCCAGTTTCCATTTGGCCACCCAGCGGTTATCTCCACCATACCTGGCGCCGGAACGGTGGCCGAGTTGGAGGACAACGTACGCCTGATGCAAGCCGACATCCCTGCCGATCTTTGGAAAGAACTGCAAACGGAAGGCCTTCTGCCAGCACACGCACCCACGCCTTGAACTTGATCATTCCCCGGTGCCAGGAGGGAGTTTCAGTTTTCAATTAACAAAAACAGGAATCCATTTCCACGGCTTATTTCATCCGTGATGCTAGATATATTCCAGGGCGTATTTACACGCCCTAAAAATTTTTCTGTTCGGCGTAGGCGCAGGTTGCCGGGGTGCCGTCCGCCTCTTTGAAAATGGAATAGTATTCCCTCTTGGGAATTACCTGGTTATCCGCGCTGCGATAGTGAAATTGCAATGCCCGGCGTCGTTGGGACGATCGATTTGGTGGCGTTTCATGGGGAATCATACTGGAAAAGAAAAGTGCGCCACCCGCCTTTAGCTCGACCGGGATAGCCTGGGAGGGATCAATGCGTCCTTCCATGATTTCGCAGTCTACGGTGTGGTGATGGCGGAGGGGCCCGAGTTTGTGCCCTCCCGGGATAATGTGCATGCAGCCGTTCTCGGCCGTGGCATCATCCAGGGCCACCCACACGCCGCAAATTTTATCGAGATTTTGAATGGAAAAATAAGCGTTATCCTGATGCCAGGGCTTTTCCACTCCAACCAAAGGGGGTTTGATCAGTCCCATTGTCTGGTAATGCACCGGAACCGATCCTAGAATGGACCGGATGACCCCTTGCAGCCGGGGATGTTTTTGCGAAAGATGAATGAAGGTGGGCGTCTCGTTCTGGAACCACATGAGTTTGCGGACATTCAGCTCGAGCTCCTCCAATTTATCGGGATGCGCTTCGTAACCCGCCTCGAGCCAGAATCCACAATCTTCACCCTTCTTCCTGAAGTTCGTCCCCGAATAATTGGTGCCGCGGCCATCATCCAGGGTCCACTCAGCCAATTCCTCGTTGAAGGCGTATTTGTGGATTATGCTGGAAATATCGGCGCAGGCCGCTTCCACCTCTTGCCTGGAAAGGGCATTCTCAAAAGCCAGATAACCCTGTTCGCTATACTGTTCCAATTGCTGTGGGGTGAGAGATTCGGGGCAATCCTCAAAACGTAAACCTGTCGCTTCAGTCATAAAAACAACCTTATCGTGTTCACTGGCAAAAAGTAAATGGACACAGGAAGCATATTTTTGTATTTTTGTACTTTATGGAAAAACTTTCTCTTGCCCGGATGGTCCCACGGACATCGCTTCGAATCAATACCGCTCCCCGCATTCATCGTTGTGAAAAGAAATGGCAATGGGATCCGCTGCCGCTTCACGACCACGACCTTTGGTGCGTTTTGGGTGGCGAAGGAGTTATGGTTTTGAACGATTGTAGTTTTGAACTGCGTCCGGGCACGGTTTTCATTTTTCCTCCCGGCTGCCAGCCGAATGGACGGCAAAACATGCACAATTGTCTTGTGGTATTTGCGGTCCATTTCGATTTCCTGAATCCGGATCAATCCGTTGTACCGGTCGAAGCAGTCACCATGCCGGTTAATCCAGTTCGTATTAACGAATTGTCATTATTGGAAAGGTATGCACGAGAGGCAGTCGCCTTTTATCAATCGGATCGAAAAACGACCGAGGCGAGGTGTCAATTGGCGGTGTGGCAAATACTTCTGCAAATCGCCGACGAGGCCGAACGCGAGCCCCTGCCAAGGCCCGATAGCAGAATC
>JAJFLT010000110.1 GCA_021772555.1 Opitutales bacterium
CAGCTTTACGCCGAAGATATGAATGACCGCCTGGGAAACCATCACCCCGCAGACAATAAGCTTGAGCGTGCCTGGACTGTTCTCGATGCCTGACATGTATCCGATCACCGACGCGATGCCGTGATCGACAGACGGGACAACTATGATCAGGAAGCAGACCGCAATCCATCCCGTGAACCATCCCCATGCCGGGCCTGCCAGCCTGCTAACCCATTGGTAGGAATAACCCGTCAGCGGCATGCGCGCCGAGAGTTCTGCGAATACGAGCGCCACGAGCATCTGCCCCACCGTTACCAAGGGCCATGTCCAGAAACCCGCCGGCCCCGAGCGAGCAAGGACCAGGTGGTAGTTGACGGAAATTCCCGTCGTTATCGATATAAATGAAAACGCTACCGCGAACGATCCGAAAAAACGGATAGTCCTCTGTAATTCCTGGCGGTATCGAAACGTCGACATGACATGCCGATCGTCCGAGGAACCTCTCTCGTCTCCTGTTATTTCCATAGTCTCAACCGGGAATTCCTTTATGAACATTCATAATCGTTGAAAAAGTTACTTTCTTATATTTCGATCAAAATTGAAGCAATGCCTTAGTAAAACATCGCCGCTAACAGGCTTTTATTGCGGGAATAAATTTCCGGGCAGAGGCATCGTAATTAAATTGCGAATTACTTGCATATGCCTATAATTGCGTTGTTTCAAAAATTTATGCTCCAACCATGAACCAATACCCTTTAATGCAGCCCTTATTAACTAAGAAAAAAATGATAGCACCTCGCTTGTTGATAATTTTAGTCGCTTTATTAACCATTCCATTCATTCCAGCAACAGCAGAATCCGTTGTCCTGGAACCGGTTAAAGACAATACTATCTTTTCCGAAAACAATAACAGCGACGGCTCCGGGCCTACTTTTTTTGCGGGAAGAATCCGCCGGTCCAACAGCTTTCGACGCGCATTGATCGCTTTTGATTTAGCCGGTTCTATTCCGGAGGGTTCCACAATTCAAACCGTGACCCTATCCATCCGCGTGGACCGGGATCCAGCGGGACTGGGCATCTACGCACTTCACCGCCTGACCCGGGATTGGGGAGAGGGTAATTCGAATGCCGGATCAACTTCAAATGGGCAAGGTGTCGCAGCGCAATCCGGGGTCGATGCAACCTGGAACGAAGCATTTTCCAATGGAGAGGCCTGGACTTCACCAGGCGGTGACTTTATATCGCAAGCCACCGCTACGAGTAGCGTGGGCGGTGTCGGGTTTGCCGATTGGTCCTCTTCTGGCCTCGTTGCGGATGTTCAAAACTGGCTGGATTCCCCCTCTACTAATTTCGGGTGGATATTGCTCGGCTCCGAAGGCAGCACGGTTTCTGTCAAGCGATTCAGCAGCCGTAATGGCAGTTCAGCGAATCGGCCTACGTTGACAGTGGAGTTTACCCCCGGCCAGACCGGTTGCCAGGACGTGTTTTGCGGCGAGGATATTCCGGGATTTCCCGGTTGGCGCGCTTCTCCCTGGTATCTTAATTACAATGTGGATTTCCTGCCCTGGATTTTCCACGATGAGCATAGTTGGCAGTTCCTCTCCGATACCAGCACCGAGGAGGTTATTTTCGTCTGGGATTTAGGCCTTGGCGAGTGGGTCTTTTTGAATGAAAATTCCTATCGCTGGATTTTCCTCTTCGGGGGCGAAAATGCCGGTTGGGTATTTACTTTTGACGACAACACCCCGGATCGACGTTTCTTCCAGAGACTCGACGACGGCTCCCTCTTCAGCGTCCCACCCGGATTGCCGACAAATTGATGAACGCACCGACTCCCAACGACCCCCATGCCCATCCCCCAAAAAACCCAGGCACGGATATCCTTGTATAAAAGGCTCGTAACCCTCCTGCTGCTGGCTACTGCGGTTTACTCGGCTCTCACAACAAATGGGGTAACAGATGTTCTGGAACCGACAAAAGATGTAACTATTTTTTCCGAAAACGGAAATTTGAGCAGCGCGCTTGGTGACCTATTTGTAGGTAAAACGGCTGGCAGTAGTGGGACTGATCGAAGAAGAGCCCTGCTCTCTTTCGACCTTGAAGGCAGTGATATTCCATCCAGTGCTGAGATTATGAGCGTCACTCTCACTATGCGAGTCACAAAAACCAGCCAATCCTCATCAACTAACAATATATCATTGCATAAATTAAACCAAGATTGGGGAGAAGGGACTTCTAATTCAATCAATGGTAAAGGAACTAGCGCAGCAGCTAACGATGCTACCTGGTCTCACCGTTTCTTCGGAACGTCAGACACATGGAATCAAGGTGGTGGAGATTTTAATACCACGCCGTCAGGTTCTCAAAGCATATCGGGAATCGGAACAAAAACCTGGAATTCAACCACTCAAATTGTCACCGATGTGCAAGATTGGCTGGATAATCCATCAACCAACTTCGGTTGGATTCTTATCGGATCGGAAGCGTCTTCAGGTTCTGCACAGAGGTTTAATAGTAGCGAAGATTCTGTTGATTTCAGGCCAAAGCTTACCGTCGAATATACTAATCCCCTAGCAATGGACCAAACCATCAATTTCACGACTCCAACCGGTATAGTTTTTGGCGAAGATCCATTTGCGTTGGTTGCTTCAGCCAGCAGCGGGTTGCCAGTCTCATTTGAGGTAGTTTCGGGTTCGCAGTTTATCGACCTCAATGGGAGTACCGTGACTATTCAGGGAGCAGGTAGCGTGACCATTCGAGCCAGCCAGGAAGGAAACGGGGAATTCAATCCGGCACCGGAGGTTTCCAAGACTTTCGCCATCTCAAAAGCCAGTCAGACGATCACTTTCAACGCCCTCAGCGATAAGGTATTCGACGACGCACCCTTTACCTTGAACGCTTCCAGCGACAGCGGTTTGGCGGTCTCTTATTCGGTTTTGACGGGTTCCAACCTGGTCAGTCTGAATGGGACTGCGGTGACTATTCAGGATGTGGGTAGTGTCACCATACAAGCCAGCCAAACGGGCAATACCAACTACAATGCAGCCTCCTCGGTTAGCCAAAGTTTCACCATCGCCAAGGCCGATCAATCGATCGATTTCGACACCATTGGCAATAAATCTGTGGGTGACGCGGCCTTCCCTTTAAGCGCCACGGCCGACAGCGGATTGCCGATTACCTTTTCCATCGTGTCGGGAGCGGAATTCGCCGATCTCGATAGCGGCACGGTCACCATTCTGGGCGCGGGCGACGTTACCATACGTGCCAGCCAGGACGGCAATTCTCAGTACAACGCGGCCCCAACCGTTCCCCAAACTTTCACCATTGCCAAGGGCAATCAATCGATCTCTTTCATCAGTCCGAACAACCTGACTTTCGGCGATGCGCCCTTTAATTTGAGCGCCTTCGCCAGCAGCGGTCTGCCCGTCTCCGTCTCCTTGGTGGATGGATTCGGACTCATCGACCTGACCGGCGGTAACACCGTCACTATCCTGGGCGCGGGCAGCGTCACCATCCGTGCCAACCAGGGCGGCAATGACGACTATAACGCAGCCCCACCAGCCGACCTGAGTTTCACCATCAACAAAGCTGACCAAACCATCGTTTTCAATTTACCCGGACAACTTGCTATCGCGGATTCGCCCATCCAACTAACCGCCACCGTCACGAGCGGCCTGGAAATCACATTTACCGTGGTGGAAGGTGCTGAAATCGCGGCCATCAGCGGCTCCCTCGTTACCCTGACCGCAGAAGGGCAGGTCACCATCGAAGCGACTCAACTGGGCGACGATAATTTCAACCCCGCCGTCGCCGTTTCCGAAACCTTTCTCGCCGTCACCGATCTCTCCGAGTGCCAGGACGTATTCTGCGGAGAGGACATCCCCGGATTCCCCGGCTGGCGCGCCTCGCCCTGGTATCTCAATTACAATGTGGAATTCCTGCCCTGGATTTTCCACGACGAACACAGTTGGCAATTCCTCTTTGAGGGTAACACGGAAGAGGTTATTTTCATGTGGGACCTGGGTCTGGGCGAGTGGATCTTTTTTAATGAAAATGCCTATCGTTGGGTATTCATTTTCGGAGGCGAAAATGCCGGTTGGGTATTTACATTCGGCGATAACACACCGGAACGGCGTTTCTTCCAGAGACTGGACGACGGATCTCTGTTCAGCGTACCGGCCGATTTGCCTGTCAAATGATTTCCACACCATCTCGCTGCTATGAATAAGTTTTTACCCGCTATTCGTCTTTGTCTATTTTTGCTGGTCGCGCTTCCTCTAACTGCCAGCGCCATTTTTCTCGACCAAATCGACGATTTTACCGAAGGCACGACAAACAACTGGACAATCGGCAATCCCGGTAGCCCTTTCGCGCCAATCAATGTCCCCAGCGGAGGCCCTTTTGACACCGGAGAATCTCCAGATGCGTTTCTGGAATTAAGCTCCTCGGGCGTTTCCGGGTCCGGCGGCAAACTGACAACCTTCAACACAAGCCAGTGGACAGGGGATTATATTGGGAGCGGCGTTACGGGAATTAGTGCTTATTTCAATAACACCGGTTCCAATCCGGTTACCATGCGTTTGGGCTTTGGCGGTGCTGGAGCTATCTTCGGCACCCAGCATGGTTTCACCTTAACCCCTGGAAGCGGCTGGCAGGAAGTCACCTTTAGCTTGTCTGCAAGTGATCTCACTTTAATTTCCGGCAGTGGATCGTTCGAGCAGACTTTTGCGGACATCGCGGAAATCCGTATTCTATCTTCGGTCAATCCCGCCTTTTCCGGAGATCAAATCGCAGCCACGGTCGGTGTCGACAACATCGCGGCTATTCCCGAGCCTTCCTCCATTTTCCTTTTGTTGGCTGGAACCGCAGGATTGGCACTGGCACGGCGCGTTAAGGACAAAAAGAGCTTAGGCTTGTCATAAACGGCGCTTTTCGCCAAAGTGGATTCCAGATAGTCGAGAAGACCTTATTGATCGGATTTCACTTTCTATTTAACCTAAAAATGAAAACAGCCCTTATTTTTTACGGTGGCTGGAAAGGTCATTTCCCCCAGGAAACGACCGATCTTTTCTCGCGCTTGCTGGAGAAAGACGGATTCGCGGTCAACGCCACGGAATCGCTGGAAGACCTCGAGGACGTGGACGACCTGCTCGTTTACGACCTCATTATCCCCAATTGGACGATGGGCGAAATGAGCGATAAGCAGGCCGATTGCCTGGCCGAGGCGGTGGCCAAAGGCTGCGGTTTGGGCGGCTGGCACGGCGGCATGGGCGATGCCTTTCGCAGAAATACCCAATATCAGTTCATGGTCGGCGGCCAATTTGTCGCTCACCCCGGAAAAACAATTGCCTACACCGTCAATATCACGGACCGCGAGCATCCCATAACCAAAGGTCTGGAAGATTTCTCCATGCAATCGGAGCAATATTACATGCATGTCGATCCCTCCAACACGGTGCTCGTCCAAACCACTTTTAACGGAGAAGTGCATCCCTGGATCGAGGGCGCCGAAATACCGGTCGTTTGGTTACGACAATGGGGTAAGGGCAAGGTCTTTTACTGTTCCCTGGGGCATCGCATGGAAGATTTCGATGTACCCGAATGCCGGGAAATCATCCGCCGCGGCCTCAACTGGGCATCCCGTCCCGAAGGCGTGGAGTGGTAAGGATTCTTGCTTCACTTAAAAGCGGACACGAAAATCGGGGAACCCTTGAAGTCCCCCTTCGGTGACAACAAGATTTTCCACTTTCCCCCAAGTAGGGCCGCGTCGACACCACTGTAGAAATTCATCGAGTTTCGCTTCGACGCCCTCGGCTTCGATCCAGACGGTGCCGTTGGGCTCATTGCGGGCAAATCCGTTTATGCCCAGCTTTTCCGCTTCACGGCGGGCGGTATCGCGAAAGAAAACGCCCTGCACGCGACCGGAAACCGATAGGTTGAGGTGTTTCATTTTCAATCCTTCAACTCCACTCCAGATTTCAGAATAAACCTGCCGGTAAACTTCAGTATTTTCCGGCGGGAAACAGCAGTAAACAATTCGTTTGAGGATGCTTTCACAGTTGGGAAAATCTTTCGCCGTCTGCAAAGCAATGCGTGCCGCCTCCACCAACGGGTAGCCATACACCCCCGCGCCGATGGATGGAAATGCGAGACTCCCGATCCCATTATCCTCCGCCAGTATAAGGCAATTGCGATAACAGGCGGCCAGTAATTCCGGCTCGCCGCGTTCTCCACCCTGATAAAGCGGACCCACCGTGTGAATGACATAGCGAGCCGGCAGATGATACCCTTTTGTCATTCTGGCCTCACCCGTCGGGCATCCGCCGATGCCCCGGCACTCTTCCAAAAGTCCGGGTCCGGCCGCCCGGTGAATGGCCCCGTCCACGCCTCCACCACCCAGTAATGCGTTGTTGGCCGCATTGACGATGGCTTCGACATTCAACCGGGTAATGTCGCCAGTCATTATTTCTATTTTTTCAGGGGACATTTCCTTGAAATCTACCATGATGGGAATGGTATCTTTTTTCCAACAAAATCCATCCCGTGAAAATCATTCTGACAGCCCTGCACCTGGAAGCGCGGCCCCTTCTTCAGCATTTTGGCTTGAAGAAGGACCCGCAAACCCGGCGCCTGCCGGTTTATCGGGGTGAGGATCTTTGCCTGGCTGTCTGCGGCACGGGCAAGGTTGCGGCGGCCGCGGCGACCGGCTGGGTATTGGGAAAATACGGTGGCCGGGCGGGGCAGGGTAACGCCATCATCAATTTCGGCCTGGCCGGGTGCGGCGATGATGCCGTGCCTACGGGTGAACTGTTTTCCATCAACAAAATTACCGATAATGCCACCCAGCGGTCTTTTTATCCCGAAATGGCTTTAAAATTGTCCCTGCCGGAAAAACCGCTCATTACCTGCGATCATCCCGTGACAAAGGATCGAGCCGCAGACTTCGGCCACAGCCTGGTCGATATGGAGGGGAGCGGATTTTACCGCGCCGCGGCTCTAATCTTACCGGTTGATTGCATCGTCTGCCTGAAAATGGTTTCAGACCATCTGGAAGACCAAAAACTGGAAAAATCGAAGATGACTTCCCTCATTGAGGCCCGCCTCGAGGATATCACCAGGATCGTCAACCTGTGCAATAACCTGATTGAGGAGGACCGTGACCCCTTGCTGCCGGAGGACAGGCTTTTTTTGGGAGAATTGGCGCAATCGATGAGACTGACATCTACCCAGCAGCATCAATTGTTTGGCTGGGCGCGGGATTACGCTGTTCGTTCAAAAAAGAATCTCGTTTCCATCCACCCTTACCTATCGCGGCAATTCAGTAGCAAAGCCTCCCGTAACCGGACGCTTGCCTCCATCAAGAATGAGTTGCTGGCAGAATAATTTTTCCCGTATTTATGTGGAGAAATCTGTCCGGCAACACCGCCTGACAGAGAATATACTGGCCCGTTTCCCCAAAGCCGCCCGGATCGAAATCGATAACTACAAGGAAGTGTTTGCCCGGGCGGGACAGAACTTTCCAAGGCAAAAAAACCGCCTTCAACTCATCCTGGCGGAGGAAAAAGGGAACTTGCTCTACACGGGAAGCGAGAATGCGCAGGATTTCGGATACCCCAATTTTTATTACAACACACTTATTCTCAATTGCCTTTACAATTGTGACTATTGCTACCTGCAGGGCATGTATCCCTCCGCCAATATGGTCGTTTTCGTCAACCTGGAGGATTTTTTCGGGGCCGTCCAAAAAGCCATTGTGGAACGTCCGGATCCGGCATCTCCGCTCTATTTGCCCGTTTCCTACGACACCGACCTGCTCGCCTTCGAGTCCATCGTGCCGTTTTGCCGCCAGTGGATCGAATTCTCTCGAAAGGAAACCGACTTGCTGATAGAAATTCGTACCAAGAGCGCCAACTTTAGTGTTTTGAAAGGCCTCGAACCGCATTCCAGAGCCATTCTTGCCTGGACGCTATCGCCTGAATTTGTGGCCGGAAAATATGAAAACGGAACTCCAAGGACAAACCAAAGAATCGCCGCCGCCAAAAAGGCGCTGGACAAAGGCTGGCCAGTTCGGCTCTGTTTCGACCCTATTTTGCGGTTCCCCGGCTGGGAAGGCGCTTATCGGCAATTTTTTGCGGAGGTATTCACCGCTCTGCCAGCTGATAAAATTCGCGATGCCAGCGTGGGAGTTTTCCGCATGAACGCCGACTATTTCAAAAGGATCAAAAAAATGAGGAATGACACCGATATACTCCATCAACCCTATGAGAGAGAGGGAAAAATCGTCAGCTATGCGGAAAAAGATCGGCTGGAGCTAACTGGAAACATCTGTGATATGCTGAAGAATTACCTTCCAAAGGAAAAAATCGAAATATGGACATAGCGATTGTCACCGGCGCTGCCTCCGGCATGGGCCTGGCCATCTCCCGGCGGCTGGTGGCCCTGGGATTACGGGTTTACGGACTGGGCGGAAATTATGGGGAAACACCCTACTCTCATGAATACTTCGTGCCCACTCCCTGCGACCTGGCCGACCCGACAGATATTGTCGAAAAGACGGAAAAGATTCTGGCCAAAGAAGGTTCTATTTTTCTCCTCGTGAACAACGCCAAAACCTATCCATCCACTCCCTTTCTCGAAAAAATCAGCCTTGTTGACCTGGAAACGGTTCTGCGCATCAACTTGCTCTGCCCCCTCATTCTGGCCCGGCTGGCTCTGCCCGGCCTGGTTCGTTTGAAG
>JAJFLT010000012.1 GCA_021772555.1 Opitutales bacterium
TCCCGATGATGACGATGCACCCGGTCGGGTGTGGGCCACGGGCAGAAAGAAAGGAAAACCCATTTGGCTGGGATTAAAAATCCATAGCCTCGACTTCCCCTTGCAAAGCGACCTCGAATTGCACCTCGGCAACTACGCTTATGCCGGTGCCTCGCCCGTCGAAAACGGCCGCGTAAACGTCTGCGGACTATTCCGGTGCCGACCGGAGATTAAGGGCGGAAAAAAAGACCTCCTTCAACTCTACCTGAAGGCCTGTGGCATGAATTCATTGGCCGACCGCCTGGCCAGCACGCGGACGGATCCCCAAAGCGCCTGCGCCGTGGCGGGAATCGATTTCGCCGCCCCGGATGACTCCAACCAACGCCTAAACCTGGGTGACCGCTACGGAATGTTACCTCCTTTCACTGGCAATGGCATGTCCATGGCCATTGAGTCCGCGGCCCTGGCGGTCGATCCCCTGACCGATTTTGCCTCTGGAAAAGAATGCTGGACGGTCACTGTGAAAACCATCAATATACGCATCCGGAAACGATTTCGAGTGCGACTGCGCCTGTCCCGCTTGATCCATCCAATGCTTTATCATCCTAAGTGCCAACGAATAATTGTCATGGCCAACCGGGCCCGGCTTCTGCCATTTCAAACCTTATATAATCACCTGCATTGATCTACCCCCTCCTAAATGTATCTTCAATCGATTTCTAACGCTGTTCCCGATCAAGCTCTGACCCAAGAAACTTGCTGGGATATTTTTAAAGAATCTCCCACCGCCAAACGCCTGCGGCCTCGATCCGTCAGCTTAGTGCGGAAAATTTTGAAAGGCGACAATGGGATCGATAAGCGGCATTTCGCACTTAACGACCTGGGAAATCTGTTCGAGCTCGACGCTGAATCACTCAACCAGTGTTTCGAAAAAGAGGCCCCCAAACTGGCCCGCCAGGCATTGGTCAAAGCACTCGATAAAGCGAAACTGATACCCGAGGAAATCGACGCCCTGTTCATCTGCACCTGCACCGGCTACATATGCCCGGGCGTGACCAGTTACGTAGCCGAACAGACCGCCATGAGAAACAATACCTACCTGCAGGATATCGTAGGTCTGGGTTGTGGGGCGGCCATTCCCACATTGCGCAGCGCCAGCAATTTCCTGAGCGCTTATCCGGAATCGAAAGTAGCGGTTATCGCCGTCGAAATCTGCTCGGCAGCATTTTATTTGGACGACGATCCGGGGGTCCTCATCAGTGCCTGTCTTTTCGGTGACGGAGCTTCCGCCTCCATCTGGTCCAACGACCGGGAAAAAACAGGATTGCATTGCAATGATTTCGATTTGATGCACCTGCCGGAAGACCGGGATTTATTACGATTTGTCAACCGTTTGGGCAAACTTTGTAATATGCTCCACAAGACAGTCCCCCAAAAGGCGGCTCAGGCGGTCAGCGCTTTACACAGCAAACTGAACGGCACTGAAATCGGTCAGGTCATCAGCCATGCCGGAGGCAGGGATGTTTTGCAGGCCATCCAGAATGCCATCCCCGATTACAATTTGAAGGAGAGCGCCAAAATTTTGAGAAATTTCGGAAACATGAGCAGCCCTTCTGTTTTGTTCGCCCTGGAAGAATATTTGAACCACAACGCGGTGAAAAAGAATCTTTGGCTGACTTCTTTCGGGGCGGGCTTTTCCTGTCATTCCTGCCTCGTTTCGCCTCGCTGATCCCAAGGATCTGAGTGGAAAACACCGGGAAAAAGAATATTCCAACGCCGGGAGATGAAAACCGTCCATGGCGGCTGCGGTTGGACTATAATTCTCCGGTTATTCTGACTTTCACCCTTATTTGCGGATTGATTTTCATTCTGGACCGCTTTTCCAATGGATGGTTCAGCCTCAACCTGTTTTCCCTTTCCCCCGGTTTTACTTTTTCAGACTTTGCCCATTACCCGACATTGGCGACCCATGTTTTCGGCCACGTCACCGCTCAGCATTTAGCCCTCAATCTATCCATTATCCTGTTGATCGGTCCAATCCTGGAAGAAAAATATGGCGCCGGGCCATTGCTTGCCATGATAGCCGTTACGGCGCTGGCCACGGGCCTGCTTCATGTGCTTTTTTTTTCCTACGGTTTGCTCGGCGCCAGTGGGATCGCCTTTATGCTCATTTTGCTCAGTTCTTTCGCCAACGCCAAAGCTGGCACCATTCCCCTCACTTTTATCCTGATTCTGATTCTTTACCTCGGAAATGAATTTTCGCGCTCGGGCAGCGAGGATAACATTTCCCATTTTGCCCATATTCTGGGTGGAATTTGTGGGAGTCTTTTCGGTTTTCTCAAATCGGGGAATCTCCAACCGCAACACCCGCAAGAGTGATATTTCCTCTTTCAAACTCTTCCCTTAAAACCAACAGCGACCCATAAATTCCGTGGGCTATGCGCCGGATTTCATCAGTTGGCGCGATCAGATCGGGAATCATGAAAACGGTCATCTCTGCGGCCACCGCGCCGTGGACTCCCATAAGGGAATCTTCCAAAACGAGGCAATTTTTCGGCGCGGTCTGCAATAATTCCGCCACTCGCAGGAAAATATCCGGGGCCGGTTTTCCTCTATCGACCTCATTCCCTGCCACGACAAATTGAAACCTCTCCGCCAAACCGGTTGAGATCAATTTATGCTCGGCCAGATCCCTGCGGGTGGACGTGGCCACTCCCTTGGGAATTCCCTCCATTTCCAGATAATTCAATAGCTCGAAAACTCCTGGCTTAACCGGCGCCGGTTTCTCCCTCAGCATTTCGCGGTAGTGAAAACTGGCTTTATCGAGAAAAGAATCGATGGGAAAAGATTCGTCCAACTTAGACCGAAAGAGGGCTTTAATATCTTTTGCAGTACGACCGATGGCCTGCAAAGAAAGTGAGGTCGGGATTTCAAAGCCAAGCTCCTTACCCGCCCGTTGCCACGCCAACTGGCTGATCGGCTCGGTATCGAGCAACAAACCATCCATATCGAAAATAACCGCTGTAATAGAATTCATCATAATCGCAACGGGTTATGGAGAACCCAACCCCAACTGTCAAAGCGGCAAATTATTCGGAAATCTCGTCCCTCTGCCGGAGGTAATCAACCGCTGTCATCAGGTAGGATGGATGATTGAGACCGGTGGGCGCATAAAACTCATCGTGAGAATAGTGAAAGCCGAGTTTTTTGAGCAAATGGGCGGAAGCTTCATTTTTCGGGTGATGGCCTGCGAATAGGCTATCCACTTCCAGCGTATCGAAAGCATGGCTCATAACCGCCCGGGCTGCTTCCAAAGCATAACCTTGTCGCCAAAACCGGGGTCGAATTTGAAAGCCGATTTCAAAAATCCCTTTGGACAAGTCATAAGGTCTGAGCCCGCAACAGCCGGCGTGCTCGTCATTGGAAAGAAGGAAAATGGGCCAGTATTGAACTCCACAGGAATCTGCATTGGCCAATTCCCGCAAAATCCTTTCCCTCACCTGCTGCCGGGAGAGCAAGCCATGCGCATCAATCAAACGAGTGACTTCTCGATCACCCCAAAGTTCGAAGGCCAGGTCGACATCATCCAGCGACCAAAGCCGAAACCCG
The DNA here is from genome assembly GCA_021772555.1 of Opitutales bacterium. Taxonomy (GTDB): domain Bacteria; phylum Verrucomicrobiota; class Verrucomicrobiia; order Opitutales; family UBA2987; genus JAJFLU01. The sequence continues at coordinate 3,589 of JAJFLT010000012.1, forward strand.
AGGCGATCAGTGTGGAGAAAATACGAGGAATTGCGAAGCATGACAAATGGGTTAAGCTAAATAACCCCCTATGTTAATAGCAAAATATGTGAGTTCATGATGATAACGGAATCATGAATAAAAACATTTGCCAAAGCACCCTGGAAATAGAAAAATGTCATCCTAAACTCGACAAAAATCGATAAATTTATCGATGCACTCTCATTCTAGAAGAAAACCCGATTGAAGCGATTGAAGTAGGTTCATCGTTCCTTATGGTAGTTTCACACAACACCTCGATTCCTCGCAACAGGGACAAACATAATATACGGAGCAACTGAAATGGAGGATCTGATTTTTACTCTTATCATTTTAGCTTTGGTAGCCATTACGATTCTTCCAATCATACTTGTTGTAAAAGTAAACGGGCTTCGTAACCGTTTAAAGGAAGAATCTGAAAAACATAGTGAAGACCGCCTCGAACGCAGCCGGGAATTTAGTCAAATTCGAGACAAACTGACTGTTTTGTCGGAACAGGTTGCAAACCTCGCACAGCCTCAAATACCAGAGGAAAAAGAAGAACCGCCGGGCGAGGTGGAAACGGAGATTGCTCCACCCTCATCTGAAATTGATGAAACTCCTGTAGATTTAGAAACCCCAAGCGGAGTAAAACAATACGAAGCGTTGGATTATGGTTCCGGGTTAGAAACACCCTATGAAGATGAATCTTCAGAACCAGCGGTAGCTCCAGCAGATGAGAAAAAACAGGAAGAGAATCCTGATCTGACAGGGGTTGTCAGCCATGCCTACGAGGAAAAACCAGTCGAGCCACCGAGCCGGTTCGAGTTGGCTGCCAAAGAAATACTGGGGAAAATTTGGAACTGGATTATCGTGGGAGAAGAACACCGGCCGACCAATGTTTCCTTTGAATATGCGGTGGCCACCAACTGGTTGTTGCGTATCGGAGTGATGGTTCTGGTCGTGGGCATCGCCTTTTTTCTCAAATATTCATTCGAGCGTGAAATGATCGGCCCTATCGGGCGAGTTTCGATGAGTATTATTACTGGTATGGGTCTACTCGTGGCAGGCGTTCGTTTTCTCGAAGGCCGTTATCATCTGTTTGGCCAGGGACTTATCGGGGGTGGTTTGGCAACGCTCTATTTCAGCGTTTTTGCCGCGACTAACTTTTATCAATTGATGACGCCATATTTCGGCTTCATTCCCATGGTCGCCATTACCATCTGTGCGGGGGTGCTGGCAGTGCGGTTCGATTCCATCCTCGTTGCTGTATTAGGGATCATAGGTGGCTTCGGCACTCCCATCATGCTATCCACCGAATTTGTCAATTTCCCCGGGTTGTTCAGCTATATGCTCGTACTTGGTATTGGCGTACTCGGCATTGCAATCATGAAAAACTGGCACTTGTTGAACTACTTAAGTTTCGTTTTCACTTATGGTTTGTTTATTACAGCATTGGAAAAGTATTATGACAAAACGGATTTCTGGGCTGTAATGCCCTTTCTGGGCGCCTTTTTCATCCTGTTTTCCACCATGGCCTTCATTCACCATTTGGTGAACAAGACGCCATCGACCCTTCTGGATATTTTAGGGCTTCTCATCAATGCGGCGATATTTTACGGATTCAGCCAGGGTCTCATCAGTGCCAGGTACGGCGAAGAATATGTTGCGATCATTACGTTACTGTTGGCTTTTTTTTATTGTCTCCATGTCCGGTTATTTCTGGAAAAGAAGCTGGTTGACCGCAACCTGCTGTTTGCATTTACCGGATTATCGGCCTTCTTCCTCACTGTCACGATGCCATTGGTCTTGTCGCGGGAATGGATAACGGTTAGTTGGGCGCTACAGGCTCTGGTCTTGTTGTGGGTTGCGGGCAAAGTGCGTAGCGAATTTCTCCGTCTGGCCGCCTACCTGCTCTACTGCCTGGTTCTTTTCCGTTATGCGTTTCTGGATCTTCCCGGTAACTTTTCCGGAAATCGGATACCGGAAGATATGACTTTGTGGAAATATCTGCCGGAGCTCATTGAGCGTTTGGTGGTTTTTATCGTACCCGCAGGCTCTTTTCTGGGCGCAGCGCTACTCTTGCGTAAATCTCAATCCGCTTTTGCTACAACCGTATCCTCGACCAATGATATTTCAGAGTGGATGCAAAAACAGCGGGTTGTCAAATTCGGATTTATAGCGGCTGTAGCCACAGCTTTCTTCTACTTGAATCTGGAAGCTTATCGCACATTGCAATTTATTTACGCCCCTTTGCAATTGCCGACAATGACCCTTATCTGGCTGGCCGTGTGCGCTCTGTTACTGGCCGTTTACAAGAAAACGGAAAGCAGCATTTTCAGTTCGTTTTTCATTTTCTTTTGCGGTTTGGCGGCAGTGAAATTGCTCGCCTTCGATCTATTGAGATGGGACTATGAACTAGCCCACGGATACGCAGGTGCCTATTCGATCGTGGAAGGATTATTTCGCACTCTGGACTTCGGGATGATCATCGCCTTTTGCGGTTTCTCTTATTTCGCATTATTGGGAAAAAAAGATCTACGGCAGGAGCGTGCTATTTTGGCAGTCCTGGGGTTGGCGTTGTTTTTCATCTATGCGACCCTGGAAATAGACACCCTGCTGGCAAATTTCCTACCCGGCCTCAGAGCAGGCGGGGTGAGCATCTTGTGGGCGGTTTTCGGGATATCGTTTCTTATCACCGGTATTCGCAAAAATCAATCCAACTTACGCTATTGCGGGCTTGTTCTATTTGCCGTCGTTGTGGCCAAGATCTTCTTTGTGGACCTGAACAAACTGGAGCAGCTTTATAGAATTATCGCATTCATACTTCTGGGAATTCTCATACTTGCCGGCTCCTTTGTTTACCTGCATTACCGGCAAGCCTTCACCAATGAGGAGGGGGACGAGGAAGAAGAAAAAAGCGAAATAAAATAATAATGAAAACCTTCGCGCGTCTACTGGAACCATTATCCGGAAAAATTCCGGCCATCATTTTAACCGCCATTTCCTTGTCGCAGTTATCAACCCACTGCTGGGGCGATTTCGTGTCGCCGCAATACAAATCATTTAAAACAATCGAAGTACTAACTCCGATGAAAGAGGTGATCGCTTCCGCTCAACTCGACAGTCAAATTTATTCCTCAACTCGAAATAATTTTCCGGGAATTCGTATTATCGATCAAAACAATGCCGAAGTACCCTATCATATTGAAAAAGCTATCAATATGCAAACGCGCACTGTCGAAGAAATTTGCCGGAGCGAAGTAAAATCCCTGCGGGAACTGCCGGACAATAAGATCGAAATAATTATTCAATTAAAAAATAAAGGGCCTGCTGCCGACGGTTTGACTCTCATTACACCGCATAAGAATTTCGAAAGGAGAGTCTCGGTATTCGGAAGTGAAACCGGGGATTACTGGGTTGAAATCGTTTCCGGAGCACTTGTTTTCGACTACTCGCGTTATATGGATGTGGATAACCGAAAGATAGAGCTTCCGAAAAACAAATTTCGTCAATTCCGATTGGAGGTGGAAGATGTGGTTGATGAAAAGGCCTCACCGTTTCGGAATTTATGGCTTAAAATGAATGACAAGACTGAGCTCGAGCATATTGA
>JAJFLT010000111.1 GCA_021772555.1 Opitutales bacterium
AGGGCTTCACCCTCGTCGAAATCATGATCGTGGTGGTCATAATCGGATTACTTGCCGCCATGGCGATTCCCGCCTTCAACAAAGTAAGGCAAACGTCCCAGGATAAGGCCGTTACCAACAACCTACGACAAATATCCTCTGCCTCCCAGCAATACATGCTCGATGACGGTGTGACGCAGGTGGGTATAACCAATATTCTAGGACCGGGCCTACACATGACAGGCCTTTCCCCCGTGGCGGACGAAACCTATGACTTTACCATGGGTACGGACACAACCCGGGTGACGACCACTATCAACGGCCGGGTGGTCAACTACGACTTTTAATCCGTAGTCGGCCTAAAATAAGCCAGCATCTCCGTCGCTTGCATTGGAGGTTATGCAGGCGATTGCGGCGCGTAAATAACCGGTATCGACTAAGTGATTTCCGTTAACCTTACCGGTTGGCGGACGGACATCGTTGCGCCGCGAACTGTAGTGCTGGATTTTTGACATTGCGGTACCGCCTCGAAAGTTGCTCAATTTCATCCATGCGCGAGGGGATTGATCTGGATTCAACAGACCGTCAATATATCCTGGGAACAAAGGACGAGGAACTCGCCCGTTTGGGCCTGCAGCACCAGTTGTGGAGCGAAACAACGGTCAGAACCTGGAAAAGAGCCGGCTTCCGGCCCGGTCAACACTTGTTCGACGCCGGTTGCGGTCCCGGCTATGCGACCTTTGATCTGGCTCAATTGATGGGACCTGACGGTCACGTGACCGGAGTGGATAAATCCGGGCGATTCATCCATTATTGCCAAGCCCAGATTGAAGCGCGGGGAGTTTCCAATATAACCGTTAAGGTTCACGACCTGGAAAATCAGGACCTTCCTCCATCCGGTTTCGACGGAGCCTATGCCCGCTGGGTTTTTTGTTTTTTGCAGAATCCGGAATCGGCGGTCTCGGCCATTGCCCGGTCGCTGAAGAAAGGCGCTGTTTTTGCCATTCAGGACTATTACAATTATCGAACGCTCGACCTTTACCCGGAATGCGAGGTATTCAAAAAAGTGTATGCGGCAGTTTGGGAATCCTGGCGTATGCGCGGGGGCAGCCCGGAGATTGGACGGCGCCTTCCGGAGATGTTGACTGCAAACGGGATCGAAGTCACCCACATCAACCCTATTATTCGCATAGCTCGGCCCGGCACGGCTTTCTGGAAATGGCCTGAATCCTTTTTTGTCAGCTATATGCCGACCCTGGTCGAAATGGGACTCATTACGGAGAAGGATCGGCAATTGTTCTTACAAGATTGGCGGGAGCGCTCCGCCAACCCGGAAGCCTTTTTTACGACCCCCGTCAACATTGAGATAATTGGCCGCAAGCGATGAAGGTAGGCGTTTTCCCTGGGGATGGTTGTTTAAAAGCTCGGTTTTTAATTTCCGGACATGGGTGATTCCATTTCAGTGGACCCGGTCGTATTGAGCATTGTCGTGCTCTATCTGGCGATGATGCTCAATATCGGTTACCGGGCATCGAAAAGAATCCGGACCAATGAGGATTTCACCTTGGCGGGCCGACGACTGGGACCCGTCCTCCTGGCGGGAACCCTGGCCGCCACCGAGGCAGGTGGTGGAAGCTCCATGGGAGTGGCCGAAAAGGCCTATGGAAACTGGGGGCTCTCGGCCGGTTGGTATGTGCTCGCCATGACCATAACCTTCGCCCTCCTGGCTATTCTGGCGCCAAAGCTCCGCCAGGCCGCCGTGGCCACCGTGCCGGAGTATTTCCGGCGGCGCTACGGCGAACCCAGCGGATTTATCACAGCAGTGATCATGGTTCTTCCGCTGATTGGATTAACGGCCATACAAATCATCGCTTCTTCTGTCATCGTTTCGGTCATGACCGGGTTGCCCTACACCCTATGTGTAATGGTCGTGGCGGTCGTGGTTACGGCATATTCCGTCATGGGTGGGTTGTGGAGCGTCACCCTGACCGATATCGTGCAATGTTTTCTCATTGTGGCCGGGTTGCTGGCGGCGGTCCCCTTTGCCCTCCAATATGGTGGAGGTTGGGAGAAAATCATGAGTTTTGTGCCCCCTGAAAAACTCAGCCTGACCGAGGGCATGGGCGCGGGGACGATCATCTCCCTTATAATAATTTATGTAACTTCCTTCGCCGTGGGGCAGGAGGCGGTGCAAAGATACTATGCGGCCAAGGACGGCCGCTCTGCCGCTCTTGGTTCCCTCTACGCCGGATTGGTTTACCTGGTTTTCGCTTTTGTGCCGGCTTTGCTGGGAGTGATCGCCTACAGCATGGTGCAAAGTGGGCTCATTGATGGGTCCGTAATCGCTCAACAGGGAGATAAATATGTGTTGCCCATCCTGGCCCTGGAGGTGATGCCTTCTTGGCTGGTGGGCCTGGTTTTTGCCGCCCTTGTTTCCGCCACCATGTCGAGCGCGGACTCCGACCTATTGGCCGCGGGTTCCATTTTCGCCAACGATATCTACCGTAAATGGATTCGTCGGGAAGTCACCGTCAATGAGTTGCTGCGAATCACCCGTATGACCATGATTGTAGTGGCGGTTCTGGCTATGACGATCGCCTTAACCCACTCCGAAAGCCTCATTACAATTCTTATGTTCTCCTTCACCCTGAGAGCCGGGGGCGCGTTTTTCCCTTACGTCATCGGCCATTATTGGAAAAAAGCCAGCCTTGCCGGCGCCCTTGCTTCATTGGCGACGGGTAGTGCAACCGTGATTCTGGCCGAGCGGTTCAAGGATGCCTTTTTCGGCCTTGAGCCGGTCATTCCTGGATTGATTATCAGCCTTGTTGCGTTCGTCGGTTTTTCCAGCCTCATGCCCGGAAAAGCTAAAGCCGATGGGGATAAATTGGAACCAGATTATTGAAGCTCTAAAGCCCGCCGCCCAAGTAATCTACGAGCGATTGCCTGGGCTTCCTCTACTTCCTGGGCGGAGAAATTGGCGCCCAGCGGGATGCGACCGGCAAAGTAGAAACTGTCCACCAGGATGCAATACTGGTTGTTCACCATAAGTCCCAGGAAATCGCCTGTCTGGGCAAATACCAGATCGCTGCGGGACGGAGAGAATTCACCGAAAATGCGGCTGAATACCTTGTTCTGCATACGGAAATAACCCTCCATACGCGGGTCGAGTTTGAAACTCGACACTCCATAATAACCTTCTTCGCTGTCGATCAGAACCGCTTCCGGGAAACGTAGAGGCTCCAGGGCCAACGGAAAAACTTCAATCCCTTCGTTTTTCACCACCTCGGCATCTACGGGAATAGCCAGGACCCTTGGATCGGTGGCCAGAAATCCCGCCTCGGACATTGGTAATCTGGTTTTTCCCACATATAAAGTCCCGCTCACATTTTGCAGGTTGGCCGATTGACCTGTTAGCCGGAAAGGAGTGTCCCGGGTATGAAAAACGGCGTAGGTTTCAATACCATCAGTTAAGAAAATGGTTTTTGCCTGGTAGAGCCGATTGCGCCCTCCGGTGAAATCAGCGTCGAAACGGGCTACCGCGCGGTTATTTTTAAAAGAATCGAAAATGACATTGAGGGACAATGGCTGGATCTGCCGAATTTCCTCCTGTATGGCGGTCGAGGATTGCGCCAGGACGCTGACTCCTTGGACGAGCTGATCGGTCTGTTTTTGAATCGTCTCCTTTTCCACGCGGACGGTTTCAATTTCCGTCCTGGCGGCCAGCAGGTTTTCTTCCAGGATGCGTTTTTCCGTATCTTTTATCTGCAACTCGGTGGAAAGTTGCTGCACTTGGCCCTCAACCACCCGGCGCTGTCTTTCCGTCTCCGTAATTTTTTCCGCAGCCTCCGTTAATTCCTCATCGCGGGATTGCAATTGCTCTTGTAAGAAACGCACCCGTTCCTTTTCTGCGGCGGCGGCTTCGCGGGTCGTAATCAGGTTCTCCACCAGATTGCCCTTTTCTTTTTCCGCGGCGGCCAATTCCTGGCGGGTTTGCTCAAAGCTGCCGGCCAGATCGGTTTTCTCCAGTTCCAGAAGTTTTTGAGTGTCCAGCAGCTCCGATTTATCCTTTTCCAGATCGCCTTTTTCCGCGGCCAGTTTTTGCGCTGCCTTTTCCTGCTCCAGAAGGGCAATGTTGAGCGCCTCGCGTTGATCTTCCTCTATTTGCAGGGAAAGCTTGAGGACGTCGATGAGGTCCTCTTTTTCGGCTGCGGTTTCCTCGTTTTCAACTGCTGGCTCCGGAGATTCGGCCGGGGTTGCTTCTTCCGGTTGGTCGAACCGCGCCAGGGCCAGCATGCTGATGAGGAGAAAATCAGCCAGTATCAGTAACAGAGCCTTGCTCATGGCTTTGGTTTCCTTTTTCCGCCTCGACAATCAGGCCGCGCCGGAAGGGGCGCACATGGAAGATTTTCAGAAGGGCCACGAAAATAATGCCGAAAAGGGTGGATGAGTAGGCGGCGATGAGGCTCGCCTGCACGATATCCATGGCCAGCAAAATGAGGGATGAGACCGTTCCTCCAAGTCCCACATAAAGCCCCAGGTCGAAGAGGTTGTCCTCATTTTCCAGAAGCTTCATCTTGAATGCGGGCTCCTCCGGCTGCTTCTTTATCTCCGTTATTTTTATCAGGCAGAAGACATAGACAATCAACTGAAGCAGAAAAAACATCAGGATTATGAGTATGGTTATCTGATCCAGCATGACGGTTTCCAGGTTCTGCGATTTTAAGGACTGCAAATTATTGGCAACATTAAAGTCCAGACGTAACTGTGCTTTTGGTTCCGGACCGCTCTCGAAAAGGGTCGGTTCCATCAGCACCCACAGCGTGATGGCCCCGAATAGCGAGACAAAGCTGTTTTCCAGCATCATTACCGGATGGAGCCGGGAAAGTCCGCGTTGGCGCAAGAATATCTCCCGCGTATCGCTGAGAAAGAGGGCCAGGGCATAACCGGCGGCCAGGATGACGAATATTTTCAGGTTGATGGCGGCTTGCGGATGGCGGTGGGTGAAACTGAGCAAGGGCGCCTGTGGAATCCACGAAATGGGCCGGTCCAGTAATTGCACGAAGGCCGGTGGGTGGTAAAGCGGCTTCGCCTGGGCGATCAACTCCTCAACCGCTCCCTTGTCGGACGAAAGGGCGAAGTTGAGATTGCCCCAGCCGTCCTCCGGATATTTTTCCGCATACCGGAAAACTCCCTCGGCGTCCTTGGAAAGGAGAATGAGGCCGTAAATTAAAGAAAGATCGTCCTCATGCTGGCGAAATGCGGCCGCCGATTGCTCGACCTCCGTCCAACTGGAAAGAGAACCCATCAACTCCGTCAACTGCGTCCAATTGAACCGCTTGCCCAGGCTGAGGAGGGACAGGTAGGTTTTTTCCAGCCGGACCAAGGCGGTACGTTCTCCAGCCACGGCTTCTTCCGCCAAAAGACGTAATTCCCGGGCCATCTCCGCATCGATGTGGCTACCTTGCAACAACAGCGCGGTGGTCAGGATGGTTGCTTCGAGAGGCTGTCCCGCCGCGGAGGACACCGGCATAAAGAGAACCGTGCCCGTTAACGAGCGGGTATCCAGAACCGATTTTACGGTTGCATGGGCCGAGTATTCGAGGAAGTCCCGCATGTGCCCTCTATTTGCGGCCGGAAGGAGGAGCGATATAATGTCTTGCGGAGAATGAATTTCAGGTCCGATTCCGGCGATTTCGAGAAACTGCTCCAGGTAAGGCGAAGGACCGCCCGTTAAGGCATATTGTGGCCTTTCTCTCAACAATTCCTCAATCCGCGGATAGGTTGCATCGAGCAGGGTCGCCGGTCCGGTTTTTCCGGCGTCCAGATAAAGATCCGTCAATTGCTCGAGAGTCGGAGTTCCGTGCCCGGCCTCGACCAGCACACCCGGCGCCACGGTGCGGAAATGCACCGGGATGCCCGTCCCGAATAGCGCCAGCACGCAGGCCAGAGCCAGGAACAAAAGAGCCTCGATAAAAATGCCAAGCTTGGACATAAATAAATGTTTAAAAACTCAACCAAGAATAATACAACCAATCCTCTGCCGCCAACCCACAAATCAACAACCCAGGAATCCTCTTATTCCAGCCAGGAAATCCTCTTTTTTGATTGCCCGCCTCTTTCCACCGCCCATAGAGATAATCCGCTATGACGCTCAGAGTAACCCAATACGGCGAGCCGGTCCTCCGCAAGAAAGGCAAGAATATCACCCGTTTCGATGCCCGGCTGGTGGAATTGGCCAATGACATGTTCAAGTCCATGCAGGTTCACGACGGCATCGGGCTGGCAGCCCAGCAGATTGGCAAACCGATAAGACTATGCCTGGTCGATATGCGGGTGGCCCAGCGCCAGGAAGTTTTCAATTACCTATATGACGGAAAAAAACCGCCTCTGGAACTGCTCATGCCGATGGCCCTGGTCAACCCCGAGGTAGATTTTCTGGGTAAGAAAGAAACCAACCGGGAGGAGGGTTGCCTCTCATTTCCCGAAATATATGGTGAAATCGTCCGTCCGGAAACCATCCGTGTAAAATTTCAGGACCTGCAAGGGGTTGGCCACACCCTCGAATGCGATGGCCTTTTGGCGCGCGTCATTCAGCACGAAGTGGACCACCTAAACGGCATCCTTTTCATTGACCGTATGGACCGCAAAGCCCGCAAAAAAATAGAATCGCCGCTCAAGAAACTTAAAAAATCCACCCTTTCCACATTTAACAAACCCAAAGAGAATGGCCTTTGACCAGGCGCTCCCGCCGATGAAATACGGCGTTAGTTATGACCCATTGCCTAACACGTTTGAAATTTAATAACACAACCTAAAACGCTTTTTTCCTCCTTTTAAAATTAACACAATAAATCGCGGTTGTGCTTAGAACCTATCTGCATCGTCATCTTCGAAAAATACCGTGATGTTGACTTTGTTGAGCAACCTCATGTTACTTTTAGTCGGCGAATAAATCTCTCAAATATTACAATGCAAAATAATCCGACTCCCAACCGGAGAGGTGGCAGAGTGGCCGAATGTGCCTGACTCGAAATCAGGTGTACCGGCAACGGTACCGGGGGTTCGAATCCCTCCCTCTCCGCCATTGTCTTAAGGGAAGATGGGAAGGGTGAATTTTTACCTAAAGTTGCAGGGCAGGCGGTCCGCCGGATTCATGTGTTAGCCATAAGCTGGCAACGTTTTTACTGTTGATTCCCCGTATCGTTAAATTTTTTGGCAGGAGCGGAGCTATTCCTGCGCCGTTGTTTTGCGAATGGTTTCGAGGACAGGATCAATGGATTTCAAATGGGTATTCTTTCCCCATACTTGTCGTGCTTGGTCGAGGTAGTAGAGGTAGTTTTTCAAAGGCACATCCGGCGGCACGCGGTGATCGCAGAAGGGAATGAAACCGCCTTCCTCCACCAGCGGCGTCAAGCGCTGGATTTCGACTCCAATCGATTTGTGGTCCCTGGCCAGGAGGTGTTTGTCAAAACCGCCCATGAGCAGCATGTCTTTTCCGAATTCGCGTCGAAACCAGTAGGGGTCTCCTTTCCAGGTTCCCACTTCGATGGGGAACATGCAGTTCACCCCGGCTTCCAGCCAGAGCGGGGCGAGGTGGCGAATGTCGCCGTCGCAGTCGGTCCAGACGACATCCACGCCATGTCGTCTCAAGAGATCTGTGATTCGCTTATATTGAGGAACCAGGTAGCGTTTGAAATTTTCCGGGGAAAGCAGGGGGCCGGAGTTATAGCACATATCTTCCCACATACCGCAGGCTTCAAAGGTTGCGCCGGGGGCGAGCGCTTTTTCCAGGGTGCCGACAATACAGTCCGCTAAGGTTTCGACCATTTCCTCGAACCAGGCGGGGTCGTCGTAAACCGCATAGGTTATCGCTTCGAGGCCCATCCAGTTGCGCAGCCACCCAAAGAGGCTCCCGCCTGGCAGGAAGAGTGGGAAATCCCGCTCGGGCGATGACCAGCTTTTCACACAATCATCCCAATCGGGACTGATCCTCTGGGGATCCGATGGGTCCAGGCGCGGTTTATAATGCTTCCGCCAACTTTCGCGATCGACCAGCAGGTGACCTTCGTGCGAGGGGATGGAGCTCATGATTTTTTTCCGCAAAACCCTCACCCCATCGGCCTGCTGAATAACCTCATGGTCTCCACGGTCTTCAAGCACGATGGTTTCAAATCGAGGGCAAAGACCGACATTTATTCCTGCTTCCACCAATGCGTCCTGTCTGACGTTTTCGGTGAAAACCGCCAGGGTCGAATACGATGCCACAAAGCGCTCCAGCCCATCCATGCCGAATACATGATCGGAGTTTTTGATGGTGGTTCCTTGGGGCAAGCCCTGCTCTTGCCATAGAACCAGAGTTTCCTCCCAAAAACTGAAATCCATTATCGGGGCGCGGTCGCGCGGTTGATAATGCATGGTGGCTGCGAAACGTTGACGATCATTCATGGCCGTTGATTCCCGGCTATACGGTTTTCAAGCAGAGCCAGACCCGGCAGGTTGCCTGCTAGTTGCTCATAATAATTAATTTAACTTATTTACCCGAATAATCAAACGACCATGGTTAGAAATGGGAATGTGGACGGGTTTTCACCGCCTCACGAGAGATAGGTTCTAATCATTTCTCTCCGTTTTCGGCATCATCAAAACCCGGATCGAATTCGAGGATGACCGGGAGGTGGTCGGAAAGATAGGTTTTGACAACTTCGCAGCGGATTATTCTGCAGGGTGCGGGCAGGAAGATGAAGTCCACTGTTTTATAGGGCAAATAGGTGGGGAAGGTGCGCGCTCTTTGCGGGTATAGCGTATAATCGCCATAGGCCAAAATGTGCCGAAAGAGATGCTGGGTGGCGTCGCGGGAATTGCCCGAGCGGCTGTTGAGGTCTCCGCAGATAATGGGAGGGATGGAAAGTGCCGACCCATCTCCGTTATGTTTCTCATGGAGGTAATCGAGGACTTTTTCGATTTGGGAGATGCGGCTCATTTTCGACCGGAAGTCCAAATGCAGGTTGACCACTGCGATTACCTTGGAGCCCACGTTTATCTCGGCATAAAGAAAGCCTTTTTCCCCCAAGCCGGCGCTGCCGAACGGATTATTTTCCCATTGATGGACGGGGAAGTGGGAGAGAACGGCATTTCCATAAGCCAGATGCTTGCAGCCCTTGCGCCGATTGTTGATACCGTGCAAACCGTGCCGAGACCGGCACCGCTC
>JAJFLT010000112.1 GCA_021772555.1 Opitutales bacterium
GGTGTATCGGCTCGCAGGTGGTCAAAAAGGACTTTGGAAAAGTGGAATGAAAAGCGCGAAATGAGACGAAATATTTTTATGGCATCTAATTGTGGCGGGAAAACCAGAGGCAACACAGGTGTTCCAAAGCTTTGGACAATAGCGAGATCTAGAGCTGAATCAAGATCGTGAGGATTATCCGCTTTGGTCCTTTAAGAAGGTTATCTGATTCCTTGTATTAGGTTGGTTAAAGGGAGATCGGATATTATCGAAAGGCCTTTCTCCCCGGAAACCTTACGGAAAAGTTACCGATAAGAAAAAATTTAAAAAAAATTACATAAAATTAGCCTAACTTATTTGCTTTTTTCCCATAACGACATAAAATGACAGCAAAAGAGCAATGGGCGTTGGCACTCAAACAACCTTCGCCGGAGTCCAAACTCATTCGAAAAATAATATTATTGTGGAGAAAAAACCGATGTATCTTCGACATTTATCACATCCTCGAAAAATTACGTCATTAGGCGCGATCGCTCTCTTGCTTCTTTGTGGCAGTGCGTCGCTTCCTGTATGGGCCGATCAGTTAGTAAATCGTTCACTCTCACCACAGGAGATTGCCGACTTCGAGCTCCCGGAAGGGACCCAAGTTTCCAGTGGGCTTTTCAATGTGGGGCTTGGGGTGACTATAAACCTGGAGGCACAGGTTGCCAGCGCCGCCGTCGTGACGGGAGTCGCCTGGGAGTTGACCTCGCAACCGATTGATTCCGTAGCGGTTCTGGAGGATAGTATCCTCGGTCCGGAAGTTCCCATATTCAGCCAGGGGGACCGGGCCGTTTACCAAGTGGCCGATCGCATGCTTTTACTTCCCGATGTTGTTGGCCTGTACCTGGTCACTGCCACGGTGACCACCGATGTCGAAGATATCGTTCTAACGCAATGGTTTACGGCAGCGGAATACGTTGGTGTGGGAAAACTGGTATCGAATGGAGAGGATGGCATGTCCATTGAATCGGCTGGCCCAGGGCAATGTGCCGTCTGTCACGCCGATAAAGCCGGAGATTGGATTGAGACCAACCACGCGGGTGCCTTGACACGCAAGATTGACGGCATTGGCGTCGGATTTTTTGCGGAGTTTTGTATCGAGTGCCATTCGACAGGCTATAATGGAGCCCCTACTGCCGATAATCACGGGTTTGACGATGTCCAGGATGATACAGGCTGGACTTTCCCCGAAACCTTGGAACCCGGCAATTGGGATCTCATGCCGCAGGAATTGAAAAATGCTGCCAATATCCAATGCGAAAGCTGCCACGGCCCCGGTGGCGAGCACTTTTCCACCGCCGGTGATCTCACTATTTTCAATCCTCCATCAGTCAGCCTCAGTGCTGGTGATTGCGGACAATGCCACGATGCTCTTTCCCACCATATTAAAGTACAGGAATGGGAAGGCTCCCAGCATTCGATTGCCACCCGCTACCCGACCGGAGAGAGGCGCGAATCCTGCGTGCGTTGCCACAGCGGGGCCGGATTTGTCGATTTCGTCGATGGTACCGACAAGTATGGAACCATCTATGAGGCGATAACCTGCTCAACCTGCCATGATCCGCACGATGCCACTAATCCGCATCAGCTTCGCAAGATCGATGACGTCACCCTGATGGACGGCGAAACCGTCATCACCAAGGGTGGATATGGTAAACTCTGCATGAATTGCCACATTTCCCGGCGGGACGCAGACACCTATGTGCTGGGAACTTCAGGCCACTTCGGGCCTCACCTCGGGCCGCAAACAGACATGCTGGTGGGTGCCAATGCCATCGAATATGGCAAAGAAATTGGCAGTTCCGGGCATATCAACGCCGTCGCCAACGGTTGCCCCACCTGCCATATGCAGGCAACTGGGGAAGAAGATATCATTCACCTGAAAGCGGGTGGTCACACTTTTAAACCTTCCTGGGATGGAGGAACTCCGGATGATCATAGTGATGACGTCGATATGACGGCGGCCTGTGCGGTTTGCCACGGCGAAGTTGAAGACTTCAATTTCAAACAGGAAGATTTCAACGGAGACGGCTTCGTCGAAGGAATCCGTGAGGAAATCGAGGGAATGCTGCATGAGTTGGCTATGCAACTGCCGCCTATCGGAGAGCCCACCGTCAGTGGAAATGTGCAAGCGGATACCCATACTCTGGCCCAGAAAAAAGCTGTCTATAATTACCTCTTTGTTGAAGAAGATGGTAGCCACGGGGTGCATAACCTGAGCTATGCGGTAGGCATCCTGCAGGCCTCGCTGGAAGATCTCAACCGGCCCGGTAACTTCTTCGGCAGCACCGAAATCGACGGATTCCCCGGCTGGAGAGCATCTCCTTGGTACGGCAATTACAACGTGGACTTCTATCCCTGGATATTCCACGACGACCACGGCTGGCAGTTTGTTTCCGAAACAGCAAGCTCGGAAGCCAGCATCTTCCTCTACGATCTTGGGCTCGGCCAATGGCTCTACTTCAGTTCAGAAACCTATCGTTGGATGTTCATGTTCGGTCCCAACGAAGGCTGGATCTGGACCTTCAGCGACAATCCCCCGGGGACCCGCAACTTCCAGAGACTGGATGACGGAACCCTGTTCACCGTGCCGAGAAACTGAGCGTAATCATACTAATGTGAATTAATTAACAATTCTAGGTTTTTTCCACCAAAGGCGCCGGATGATGCAAATCTCCGGCGCCTTTTTTTGGCTCTTACCCTGGTTGCGTTCAGGTTGGGGAGGCCGGTTTGACTTTTGCTTCGTCATTCTTTACCGATTCCTTTCGCAAACGCAGGTGCTCAAATCGAGCAAACGGCTTGGTTTGGATAGATAGGGAAATTGAATTGAACTCAAAAGTGAGGAAACAAAAATGAGCCAATACACATTAGCGGACTTCATCGACAGAACACGACAAAAGGATCGCGGTGAGGGGTTCTTTGAACAGGAAACGGACCGTATGCTGGAGGTTAACCTCGATGGACGTGTGTGGATGAAAATGGGATCGATGGTGGCCTACAACGGGAGCATTAAATTCGAGAGAGAGACTATACTCGGCCAGGGAATCGGCAACCTCTTCAAAAAAGCCATTAGCGGCGAGGGGACCCGCCTGACCAAAGCGGAAGGAGTGGGGGTCATGTACGTGGCGGACAAAGGCAAAAAAGTTTCCATTTTAAATCTTCAAAACGAGAGCATCTTCGTAAACGGCAATGATGTACTCGCCTTCGAGGAGAGCATCACGAGCGAAATTAAAATGATGAAAAAAGTTACCTCGGTATTAGCTGGAGGCTTATTTAATGTCCGGTTGGAAGGAAGCGGCTTGATTGCCATTACGACTCATTACGACCCCGTGTCCTTGCTCGTCAAACCGGGAAACCCCATCACAACCGATCCCAACGCAACGGTAGCCTGGTCCGGCACTCTCGAGCCCAAACTGAAAAAAGACATTTCCCTGAAAACTTTCGTCGGCCGCGGCAGCGGAGAATCCATCCAAATGGAATTTGACGGGGACGGCTTCGTCATCATCCAGCCTTACGAAGAAGTCTCCTTCCAGGCTGCTGTGTGAAGGGTTTTAGCTTTTGATTCTCAATTACTGCGTCCGTAATTGAACTTGCTCTTTCCCTGTCGCTAGAGGCAGGGTTCAAAAAATCACATCGTTCCCCGATGTCCGTTTTCCCGCTTGCGGGAAATAGAAATGCGTAAATACCCCGTCGCTCGCGGCGGGGAGTAGCATTTTTAAGGGTATCGGGTTCATTGCGGTAATTTCCAACCCGTATTCCTACTATTGATAGTAGGAGGCTTGGGCCGGGGTTCATGATTGACTCGTACAGGGATAACGGGAAATGTATCGACCTCGATTTTGAAAAACAATGGAGAGATAACTGAACCTGATTCCAAAGGGGCGAAAACCGAATCGTCCTGGTATCAATGGTATGTCGTTATTCTTTTCACCTGTTTTTACATGATTTCGTTTGTTGATCGTCTAATCGTCGGTTTGTTGGTAGAACCGATCAAGGCCGATTTGAAACTGTCCGATACGCAAATCAGTCTTGTTCACGGATTCAGTTTTGCCCTTTTTTACACTTTTTTCGGCCTCTTTATGGGACGTCTCGCCGATACCAGAAACCGTCGAAACTTGATTGGGTTTGGGGTTGTGACATGGAGTTTGCTAACGACTCTGTGCGGTACTGCGACACGTTTTTGGCACCTTTTGGTTCTGCGCGTCGGTGTCGGCATCGGCGAGGCCACTTTGACCCCGGCAGCTTATTCCATAATCGCCGATTATTTTCCCAGAGAAAAACGCC
>JAJFLT010000113.1 GCA_021772555.1 Opitutales bacterium
CCATACTGGTCGTAGGTGGCCCGTTTGTCCGCATCTTTGAGGACTTCATAGGCCTCGGAGACTTTTTTAAACATCTCCTCGGCTTTTTTGTTTCCAGGATTTTTGTCCGGATGATACTGGACCGCTTTTTTGCGGTATGCCTTTTTGATCTCCTCCGTGGTGGCGTCTTTGGAAACGCCCAGAAGGCTGTAATATTCTTCTGTGGCCATAATGGGGACGCTTCCGCTTAAGATGATTCCCCGGTTTCGGGCTTGGACTCGCCGGAGGAAACCACCACCGAGGCCGGGCGCAGGAGCCGGTCGTGCAATTTGTAGCCCATGCGGGTCACGGCCATGATTTTGCCTTCTTCCACTTCATCGCTCCCATGATGCGCCACCGCCTCATGAAAATGGGGGTCGAACTTTTCGCCCTGGGGATTGATTTCGGTGACGCCATGTTGCTTGAGAACCGATTGCAAGCGACTGAAAACCATGGAGAAACCCTCTGTCACCGGTTTTGCTTCGGGATGCTTGCTGGCTGATTCCAGGCCCATAGCCAGGCTATCGAGCAGAGGCAGCATGTCTTCCAGCAGGAGGGCTGCGCCATATTTGCGCAACTGCTCCTTGTCCCGCACAACCCGTTTGCGAAAATTTTCCTGTTCCGCCACGGCTCGCAAATAGCGATCCTGGTTTTCACGGGTCTCCGACTGGGCTTCATCCAGCTTCTTAAGCAATTCGCCATGAAGATCCTCCGAGCACTCGGGAGTTTCCTCAACGAATTCTCCGGTTGGTGAATCTTCTGTTTCGATCTGGTTATCTGTTTTCTCTCCGCTCATGTCTGGGATAAATGCAAACCGTCAGGGTTTTATTTTTTTATCAATTTTTCAATTATTTTTTTCACTGTCTGGCCTGTTTCATCGGCGCCTTCGAGAATAGATTTAACGCTATCTTCAATAGCTTCGGCCGTCCATTGGAGCAACCCCTTGTAGCTTTCTTCCCTATTTAGAGACTCCACCACGCCTTTGAGCACAAAGACCAAACCTTGCCGGGAGAGTTCCGCCACCAGAGGCTGAATGATTTCTTTGACGTCGGTTACATCGCGTAATTCAATATCGATGTCGGCGTCGTGATTTTTCACGCTGGGCGACTGGCCGGAGTAATTGGCCACTTTGATGGAATCCAATTTAATGGAAAGACGTTCAATGAGGAACGGTAGGGGCTCTTCCGTAACACCTTCGTCTTCCTCGTCCTCCGCGGTAGCCAATTCGAGGGCCTTGATCAAGCCGGCAATATTATTTTCGGAGGCGGGGCCGGTGACGAAAGCGAGTTGCTCCACATCTATGACCACCTCCTGGAAAATACAGCGTTCGCCCAGAAGACTCATGGGGCGCAAATCCATTTTTATGCGATTGATGTCGAGAAAATCAGTCTCCGGATAGGAAATGGGGTTATCAATTTTGGCGCCTTCAATTTCCAGAGATCCTTCCAAAATATCCAGGTTTACTTCTCCCAAATCGGCCCGGTATCCAGTCTGTTTCTCCAGTTTGTATTCAAGATAAGTGGGCAGCATGAAATACCCGGCCACAACCAATGTGCCCGCCAGTAAAAAAAACAGGAAGAGCAGGCTAAACAGGCAGCCAATTGTTTTTCTAGCGATAGTGAAAATCATTTCAGGACTCGGAAAAATTATCGGTTAACAAAACCACCGTCTCCTCGACCGGCTTCAAACGAAAGGATTCTTCGTAGGGCAATAAGGCATTGTCACCCTTTTTCAGCAGACTGCCGGATTCCGTTTCCCGCAGGCAACCGGATACGACATGGATCAGCCGGGTCTGTTCCCGATCCGGCAGAATCATGGCCTCTTGTTCGGAGTTCAAGTTAAAACGGCGAATGCGAAACTTGGGGCAATCGGCCAAGGTTTGTTCCTCCGCCCGATTGTCGGGGTGGATTATTTGCGGTTCAAAATCGTTCCAATCGATGCACTGTAGCGATTCTTTGAGATGGAGCTGCCGTGGTTTTCCATCAAGACCCGGGCGATCCCAGTCATAGACCCGAAAGGTGGTGTCCGAATTTTCCTGGATTTCGAGGATCAGGTTACCGGCGTCGATAGCATGGATGCGGCCGCTCGGGACGAACATGGAATCGCCAGCCCCAACAGCGATTTTGTGAACCAGCGCTTCCAGTCTGTTTTCGCTCAAGGCGGATTCAAATTGATCTTGCGTGACCCCTTTTTTAAGACCGGCCAAAATATGGGCCCCGGCATCGGCGGCGGCAATATACCAGTTTTCCGTTTTGCTCTCGCCGTCCAGGGAGACGGCCATCTCGGCCGGGGGATGCACCTGCAGACTGAGCCGTTTCCGGCAATCGAGCCATTTGACCAGTAGGGGGAAAGGCCGTTCGGCTGGATAGGCGGGCCCCATCAGGTAAGGGGCGCAACTTTCCAGAGCCTGGCGCAAAGTTTGCCCCTTTAATTTTCCGCTCGTGATTACGGAACGGGCTTCGGGCCGGTCGGAAACATCCCAGGATTCTCCAATACACTTATCTGCCGGCAGGGTGCGCCCCAGATGCGTTTGCAGGCCCTTGCCTCCCCAAACCCGTTCTTGATAAATTGGTTGGAAAAGAGTAAAGTTACTCATTTACCTAAATTTATTCCCCCCATAAAATGGGGTCAACCTGCAATCTGGCTTGTCAACTGTGGTCAATCGTCTCATTTTATGTGATTCTATCATCCGATGAAGCGAGCTAAAAAAAAGCAGCCTAAAAAAAAGCCAGCGCCAAAAAAACAAGCGCAGAAGAAACCGACCTTTAATGCAAAGGATGCCCGGCCTCGCCCGGTGGTGGGTTTTATTTTACTGGTCGTCGGATTGCTCATGGTGGTGTCGCTCATCGATTATGGGCCGGAGCAATTCCACTCGACTAAAACGGAGGAAAATCTGGTGGGCAAAGCGGGGGTATATTTTGCGGTCTATTCCCTCCAACTCTTCGGTGTGGCAACCTGGTTTCTGCCCCTTTATTTTATCTGGGGCAGCTACATGTACTTTTTTTCCCAACGCCACAAGGTTGATAAGTTCAAGGCCGGTTCCATTGTTCTAGGGTTGATTGCAGGGGCTGGATTTTTCGATGCGCTGGAGTTGCACAACCTCGAACCGGACCATTATACGACTGGTTCCGGAGGGTATATCGGGAGTTTGCTCTTTAGTGGTTTGCTCGAAAACAGCATGGGTTATTTCGGGGGCTTCGTCATATTGATCACGCTATTCCTGGTCAGCACGGTGGTGATATTCAGCGATAATTTGGGAAAAAATATTTTTTCACCCAAGAAAATACTCGAATCCTGGAAAAACAAAAGAAAGCAAAAGGCGGCCCAAAAATTGGCTGAATTCGAAAAGAAAAAAGAAGAGGAAGATACCATTGCGGCCCGGCAAAAAGAATCCAAGCCCAAACCTGATACTAAAAAGGTTGTCGCAGCGCCACCGCCAGGGGCCAAATTATCCAAAAAGCCGGAGACGCCTGCGCCTGTGAAAAAAGGAGATGGCGCTATGCCCATTTTAAAACCGGCCGGAGGTGATCTAGAACCCGAGCCGGATATCGGCGACGGCGGGGATGATTTTCTGGCTTCCCTCGGAAGTGTTAAAAAATCCTCATCGAAGAAAGCTGCGGAACCCAAGGCCGACGGCGGGAAAAAGCAGGATGGCCTTACAATCATAGCCGGTGATGTACCGGAAAAAGCCAGTATAAGCCGCCCGGAAAAAAAGGGCGATTACCTGTTTCCGCCCTTGAAGTTATTGAAGGAGCCGCCCTACATGCCCGAATCGGCGGCTGAGGACTTTCAGACTACGGCGCTGACCCTGGAACGTATTTTGGCCGAATTCGGCGTTAAGGTAACTTTGGGAGAAATCCACACCGGTCCCGTCATTACGCGCTACGATGTTCATCCGGCGGCCGGGGTGCGGGTGGAGAAAATCATCAATCTGGACAAAAACATTGCCCTGGGATTGAAAGCCACCTCGGTACGCATCCTTGCCCCCGTCCCCGGCAAAGGCTGCGTGGGCATTGAAGTGCCCAATGAAAAAGCCGCCATCGTGACCATGCGGGAGATTCTCGAATCAACCAGTTGGGTCGAAAGCAAAGCGGAAATACCGATAGTTCTGGGGCGGGAAGTGAGTGGTAAACCCCTCGTGGCCGACCTTTCAAAAATGCCGCATATGCTCATCGCCGGGTCCACCGGTTCCGGCAAGACGGTCTGCATCAATGCCGTCATCACCTCGCTGCTTTTTCACTCCAGCCCGGAGGACGTTCGCTTCGTCATGGTCGATCCCAAAATTGTGGAAATGCAGTTTTTCAACGAACTGCCCCACATGCTCATCCCCGTGGTGACCGATCCCAAAAAAGTGCCGGGCGCTTTGAAGTACCTGCTCGGCGAGATGGAAAACCGCTACCAAATATTTGCCAAGGAGGGCGTTCGCAATATTGCCTCTTTCAATGCCAAACGGGCCAAAGACAAAAAAGCCCAAACCGAAGCCAAATCGCTCGATGCCGACATGACGCCCGAGGAGCGGGCGGCGGTCAGCCAGGTGGTGGTGCGCCGTGACAGCAATATCGAAATTCCCGACAAACTACCCTACATCATCTGTATCGTGGACGAGTTGGCGGACCTCATGATGGTCGCTCCGGCCGACATCGAAACCTGCGTGGCGCGACTGGCTCAGTTGGCCCGCGCGGCCGGGATCCATCTCATCATAGCCACCCAGCGGCCATCCGTAAACGTCATCACGGGGGTAATCAAAGCCAACCTGCCCAGCCGCATCGCCTTCAAAGTGGCCTCCAAAGTGGACAGCCGCACCATACTCGATTCCATGGGCGCCGACCACCTGATCGGTAATGGGGACATGCTCTTCCTACCCCCGGGGTCGGCCGATATGGTGCGCTCCCAAGGCGCCTTTGTGGCCGACGAGGAGATCAAAAATATCGTCGATTTTCTCAAACAGAACGGACCGCCCAATATCGATGAACAATTTCACCAGACGGTGGAAGCCGGCGGAGGCGACGAGGAGGAGGAAGATATGGTCGATGAAGAGGCCGACCTACTGATGCCGGATGCCATTGATGTATTGCGAAATACCAAACGAGCGTCCACCTCCATGCTGCAACGCAAGTTGAAAATCGGCTACAACCG
>JAJFLT010000114.1 GCA_021772555.1 Opitutales bacterium
TCGGGCTCCGCATATTTACATATCTCTCCCCGGACGACTCCAGCAAGGCCGACGAGCATTGAGCGAAGAACAAGGTGAGGCCATCGGTGTGCATCATGGTGGCGGCGGTTTTGGGGACATTGCAGACGGTGTTCTGCTGACCTCGCGAGCTGGCACAACCCACTATGATTTTACCTTTCGTGAAAGTTTCGTCCGACCGGGAATCGGTTATAATAACTGGTCTTCACGCAATAATTATCCGGCCCTCGGCGTGGTGCCCACTGGACCCGCTGAAATGTCCATTTATGTGCAAAGAAATTACGGTCAGAAAAGCGCCTATCTGGAGCGGATGACGCTTCGCACGGATGGATTTGCCTCGGTAAACGCTCCCTATGACGGAGGAGAATTTGTAACGAAATTATTCACCTTCAGTGGTAAAAACCTGGAAATCAATTATGCAACCAGCGCTGCCGGTGGTGTTCAGGTTGAAATCCAGAACGCGAAAGGCCGCCCCATCAGCGGTTATGCCCTGGCGGAATGCACCGAAATCATTGGCGATGAGATTTCACGCATCGTTGCATGGAAAAGCGGAGCGGATGTTTCTGAACTAGCGGGTAAACCGGTTCGCTTAAGATTTCAAATGAAGGACGCGGATCTGTTTTCTTTCCGGTTTCGACCCTAGGATTTACCGCTTGTCGAATATGGAAGGTCAAAACATAATCAGCGTTTCCTGGGGCGATCACCTGCTATTTGGCGACAATTATGGAAAGCTCGATACGTCGGCTGCGTTGCAAAACCGCATGGAATGTTGGAAGAGGGACCTCAGCGCATCTACTATCCTTTGGCGTGAAAATAGAATCATGGCAAAGGGACATTTTTTTACGGATGAAGGACAAACCCATCCAACCGTAAAAAATAGCGTAACCCGGGATGATTTTGAAGTTGTTCCCCGGCTTGGTCGGCAATTTGGGTTCAAAACCTATGTTTATGTTTCCTTATTTGATGAAGGGTGGCCTCTGCCCACCAAAAAGGAAAGAGCCGTTAGCTACCACAATTCCATGCATGGCCAGAAGATAAGCTGGCAAAGCGAATTCAGCCGTAAACATCCAGAATACATGACAATAAATAGATCTGGAGAGATAAAACAATGGGGAGTTTTGTGTCTCGCTTATCAGGAAGTGAGGACGCACTTTTGTGAGCGATATCTGGCTCTGCTGAACGGACATGACTTTGATGGCCTGTTTGTCTGCCTTCGATCCCAATCGAAACCGGCGGAATTTGCGGATCAATTTGGGTTTAACGAGCCGATCCGAAAAGAGTATTTAAACCGGTATGGCGTTGATATTCTCGAAGAGGATTTCGATTTGCAAAACTGGAGAGATTTACAGGGGGAATATCTCACCCTATTTCTATCCGAATTGAGAAGGGCGCTAAATGAAATGGGCGCAAAATTATCGATCGGCATTCCCCGAGGGGATGTCATTGGGGCTCCCTTGGGGAATTGGACCTTGCAGTGGAGAGATTGGATAACCAAAGATTTGATTGATGCCCTCGTGATCGATCAGAACTCATCCGTATGCCCCTCGATGTGGATTCAATTGTGGCCAATGCACCGGGGTTACGGATATTTACAAAACCATCCCGAAAGAATTAGCAAGTGCGACTTGATTGAGGAGTTGGATCAATCTTATGATCCATTGATTGATGACCACAATACCAACTTGTTTATCGCTCGTCAATGGCGCGATCGAAACTCGAAGGAAGAAATGAAACTGGTTTCGAACCCCTCAGTAACGGGGTTGGTATTCAGCTCATTCCGGTTCGACAATCCTGAAGCGATCAACAAGGGAAACTGGAAAGCTTAATTTTTTCAATTATAACCGCTTAGAGCTATTTTAATCTGTCACTACTAAAAATCATGAAAAGAAAAATACTAGCAAAGATTGTTTACCTTGGAATTTTCGTTTGGATTTCCTCCTCTTTGATTGCGAGCGAACTTTTTAGTCCGGAGGCCGCTCCCCGCCCCAAAGTATTGATGGACTATTACCATCATAAAAAGCCGGGAACAAAGGTTGGCGAACACCAAATTACCGGGGCATGGGCGACCAACATTGGAAGGTACGGGTGGGATGATTTTGCCCATACCAATAGTTTCGACCCATTTTTTATGGCGCTGGAAAAGGAATTCGCATTAACGATCCATGATTCGTCCTTTACGAAAACCGCCTTGGGTGAAACTGATATCGTGTTGATTATAAATCCGGATAGTCCATCGATGGTTCCCGATATACCGGTAATCAGCGACCAGGAAATTGCTGCCTTAACCGAGTTTGTTTCAGAAGGGGGCAGTTTATGTGTTTTTATAAACAGCCGGGGACACGATTCCGGGAAATTCGAAGATGTGCAGTTGCGTAAGCTGGCTAATGTTTTCGGGTTGGACTGGAATGACGACGACACAAAATATTCTAACATAGATGTTGGTGCAGGGCATCCCTATTTTCACGATATTGACGTTTTTCACTACGGCGCGGGTTGCACCATGAAAATTCTTCCCAACGCCCAGGATCCTCGTGTGCTGTTGCAGGTTTACGAAGACAAAGGGTATCCGGATGTTGATGTCGATGGTGCCGGAATTGTTCTGGTTCGCTATGGCAAGGGGAAAATGCTGCTGGTGGGTGATACAGGATCATGGGGTGCCAATATGTCTCGCCCGTGGACTGAAAATCAAAGATTCCTGAAACAAATGTTTCGGTATCTAAAGAAAGACAATGGAGTTGAAGTGCCCTCGTTTTCCGTTGGAGAGCGGTACCGGTATGAAGTCAAGATTGCGGAACTTAAATCTATTCCGAAGGATAATTCGTTTAACGATATCGAACAGCCTCATTACCGTATGTATGTCCCACGCCCGAAAACAAAAATACCCTTTTTCGAAGCGAGTGGGGTGGTCGATTTAAATTGTCTAATTGTTAATGATCAAAAGGCGCGGAATTTTGAAGTTAACCTCGCGGAAATGAATTATTTCGACTCGGCGATCACGCATGACAAAAATAAACTTTCAATTTCGACGAACCGTCAGGGAGCCGTGGAGGAAATCCGTTCAGAAGGGGATGTAGCCGGTTGGTTGGGGCCCGATGTTTCGCATCTTTTCGGTTTTCTCCCGATTGATGGTATTCGCATTGGAGATCGTTGGGAAAAAATGGAGCGCTTACGAATTCCCACTGTTAAAGGTGCGGATATTCCAACCGTAAAAGATGTCGAAGTGGAAATGTCCTATTTGCGCGATGAACGCCTAGAGGGTCATGATTGCAGGGTTATTCGCACCTCAAAAGTGGCTTGGCTTCCGGAAATTGGAGTAACCTTGGAAGATATATTGCCAACGGCTGAAATTCGCAATTTGCAAGGGGTCAATTGGGAGTTCATGGCTGGACGCGCGGGACGTCTGCTCTATCGGCGAGAACAATGGATCGATAAGGACAATGGAGTGGTTATCCGCGCCAAAGCCCAAACCCGTATTGTCGTCTGGACACAGGATTTACGCGAAGCCAAAGGAATTTCCAATTCTGAAATCGACAACAATAGCGTTAGCGCGCATTCGCATGTCGTAGAATTTCAACTTATCAATTAGAGATTGTCAGCCAACCCCGCGACTTGGCTGCAGTGTGCCTTTCTTCGGTAATAATAGCTTCGCTTCCCGAAAATGAATCTTTGGCCTAAGATGAAACATTATAAATATGGAAGAAAGTAAAGTTTTTCGGATAAACGGAAGCCGCCAGCTATTCGTTGATAGCCTATTAGTTGAAGAAATCCGGGGATTAAACTTTAAAATCCATGCGCCAATTCCTAGGGAAAAAGTTCTCGAGTTAAATATGCCATGGGAGGGCTGCGGTAGTTGGGGTCCAACCATAATTAAGGATGGTGATAAGTTCCGCATGTGGTATCGGGCATTGGGTGATTGGTCCAAGGACGAATCCGTTCCAGAGGAAGAAATTGTTTACTTTACAGCCTACGCCGAAAGCGACGATGGCAGAAATTGGAACCGTCCGAACCTTGGGCTTATCGAGTTTGAGGGTTCCAGGGACAATAACATCGTCTTCGACCGATCGGACATGAAAAATGCGGGTGTATTCTTAGATAGCAAACCTTCGGTAGATTCTAATACTCGATTCAAGGCCGTCGGTGCTCTTGGTAGCGGTGCGCGGCCATCTGAAATTCGTGGCATGTCCTCTCCGGACGGGCTACGCTGGAATTATGTCAATGATGGAGAACCCCTTTTTGTAGCGGAGGAGCCGGATTGGGCGTTTGATAGTCCTGTCAACGCGTTTTATGACACCAATTCAGAACGTTATGTCATTTATACAAGAGGGTGGTACCCTGATACCCCCGACAATAAGATACGGGCTATCCGCACGGCTACGTCGAAGGATTTCATACATTGGTCTCCCTGGAGCTTCATCAAGTTGATTAATTGGAGTGATAGTAATTGGAAACAACATTTATATACGAATTCGGCACATCCGTATTATCGTGCTCCGGAATACACATTTATGTTTCCGAAACGTTTAACTGTTAATCGAAAATACTTCAAGGACTGGCGTTATGACGGTGTCTCTGATGTGCTCTTCTTAGCCAGCCGTGATGGCATTCACTTTGATAATTTTGCCAACGAGGTTTTCTTAACACCAGGTTTGGATACATTAAATTGGTATGACAGGGCCATGTATATTGCACCGTCCCTGGTGAATACCGGGCCTGGAGAAATGTCTTTTTACGCGATCCAGAATCATAGGACGGATAAAGTCCATATACGGAGATTTTCAATGCGGGAAGATGGTATAATTTCCCTACATGCTTCCGGGAAAGGTGGAGAGTTTCAGACGAAGCCTATAAACTTTACTGGTGAACAACTGGAAATTAATTTTTCAACCAGCGCCGCCGGCTCTATTTATGTCGAATTGTTGGATATAAACGGACACAGCATTCCAGGTTTTGGCATGGACGATGGTGCCGTCATATTTGGGGACGAAATAAGAAGAATCGTTCAGTGGGAAAACCATGATTCACTCAAAAAATGGCAAGGACAGCCGGTGCGTCTTCGTTTTAAAATGATGGAGGCGGATTTATTTAGTTTCAGATTTGTTTCTGATCCTATTGATCCAGAAAGTGAATGATTAATATGACAAACCGGAAAAGTAATGTTCGCTGGCGCCGATTGGTATTTCCGGTTTTTGGCAGAAGTGAACATAACGAATAAAATATAAGACTATGGAGTTCATCGATTATTTAATTATAGCAGTGTATTTAATTGCTTCAATGGGTGTTGGAATTGCCTTTCGTGGAAAGCAGGATAACGCCGATGATTATTTTCAAGCGGGTGGAAGATTTTCCAGTAACTTCCAGTTGATTCTCGTTGGGTTCAGTATTGCCGCGACCCTTTTCAGCGGTATCAGCTTCCTCAGCTATCCAAGCGTAACCTATGGCACTGGTATACGGATGCTTTTGGTATTGGTTAGCTTTCCCGCATGTTGGGCACTCCTCCATTTTTGGTTTCTGCCCAGGTTTTTTCAACACGATGTCAAACATCCGTATGATATAATTGAAGATCAGCTTGGTCGTTCCGTTAGAATGGTTGCGTCCACCATGTTCATATTTTTGCGGATATTCTGGATGGGCGCCCTCATTTATGCGCCGACCCTCATGATTATCACTTCCGCTGGATTAAACGATAATCTTTTTTGGCCCATCATTCTGACAATCGGCATTGTTAGTACCGTTTACACTACCATAGGCGGTATTCGTGGCGTAATAATAACCGATGCCATACAATTTATGGTAATTTTAATCGGTGTTGGGACGGTGGTGTTTTATTCCATTACCCAGACGCAAGGATCTTTAAGTGATATTTTTTCCTATCTGAAAGAGAGCGATCATCTCAAACTCGCCAATTTCACGTTCGATCCCTCCGAGAATTTCTCTTTCTGGACTCTAACCGTTGGGATACTGGTGGTCAACCTTGGTATTTATGTTGCCGACCAGATGTCCCTGCAACGTTATCTGGCCACAGGAAGTGTCAAAGCGGCGAGCCGGTCTTTTGCCATAAATGTCATCGGCGCGGCAATTGTTGTCACGACTCTGGTCTTTCTCGGGTTGGTGTTGGCTGCCTGGTATGGCTTAAATCCCGACCCTCTCCTGCCACAAGAAAGTGACAAAATATTTCCCTATTTTATCGCCACTCAGATTCCTCAAGGTATAGCTGGATTATTGATAGCGGCCATTTTGGCGGCGACGATGAGTAGCATGACGAGCGGAATCAACGCCTTGGCTGGTTGCCTCACCAATGATTTCTATTCGCGCTTCGGTGAGAGAAGTGAAAAATCCCTGCTGAAGTTTGGAAGAGTCACCTGCATTGTTGTCGGTTTGCTTTCCACCATTTCGGCGGGATTTCTAGACAAAATCGGATCCATTTGGGATATTACGCAAACCATTGGAGGGTGCTTTTTGGGGCCATTGTTTGCAGTAATCATTTTTGCCATACATGAGTTCAAGTTTCGGCCGTTGTTTATTATCGCCGGCGTTATTTTGGGTTTTGCTACCGGATTGATTATTTCTTTCTCATTCGTCGCCAGTTTATGGAGTCCTCCCGGCGCTTTCATTGTGGCATTTCTGGTTCCATTTACGGAACGGCTATTTTTGAAAAAGGTTTCCGGGTGAAAAAAATTTTAGCTGATTATCCTTATCTTATTCCGATTATGAAAATTAACCTTGGTTTTATTACATGCAGCCTCCTGTTCCTGTTGGCAGGGCCAACTCCATCTATTCTCTCCGCCATGGAGCCAATGGATATTGGAGACACCCGTCAGTTGATGCTGGACCGCTCGATAGTTGATGAATTCTTTGGAGCTGGTTTGCGCCAAGGTATTCCGACCTCGGGCGGGGTAATCCTTCGGTCTGAAGAACCGTGGGAGGGCGATGTCCTTATGATTTTTCTCACATTCTACCACGACGGGTATTATCGGATGCTCTATCGCGGGGTTGATTCCCGGTTGGATTCAGAATCTTCATATTTTCTTTGCTTGGCCTTGAGCAAAGACGGCGTAAATTGGGAAAAACCGGCACTGGGGCTTGTCGATTTCGGCGGGAACAAGAACAATAATATAATTTCCGATGTTGACGGGAATTCTGTATACCTGTCCTACGGATTTTATGATCCCCGCCCAGAGACGCCGGACGACGAACGGGTGAAAGGAATTCGGATGATTGATGGTGAACGTCGTCCCGGAGGCGAGGGTAAAGGGCTGAGGGCTGAGATCCTTGGTTCACCGGATGGCCGGGTTTTTCACGATTTAGATCTGGGCGCTGATCTCAATAGCGATTGGGTAAATGCCTTCGATGGGGGCTCGGTTTTTTGGTCGGAAGTGGAGCAATCCTTTGTCGGTTACTTTCGTTGGTGGGATGAGGAGCCCACTCCGCATCCGCGCCTTCTGCAGGACTGGATGATCACACGCCCGGGTGTTCGCTCGGTATTTCGCTCTGTTTCCAAGGATTTACAGTCGTGGAGTGAGCCCGAGCCAATGAGCTTCGGGGGAACTCCGCGGGAGCATATTTATGAGAACTCAACTCACCCTTATTTTCGTGCACCTCATCTCTACATCGCACTGGCCAATCGTTTCAATCCGGGTCGTCGAGCCCTCACTCTGGAGGAAGAGAAAACGCTTGAGATTCGCAGCCTTCCCCGGTCTCGCGGTCTTGGTCGATACACCTTCGCAAGTGATGCCAACGATATGGTCCTCATGATTACCAAGGCTGGCTTTCTTGAATTTGATCGCCCATTCATGGAGGCATTTATGCGGCCCGGGTTGAATATTGGGAACTGGTCCTCGCGCTGCAACTACACGTCCATGAGCGGCGGTACGCTACAAACCGGTCCGAATGAGCTTTCGTTTTATGTGACCCGTCAGCATTTGCAAAGGGCAAACCATATTGAGCGTATGACTCTTCGTCTTGATGGATTCGTTTC
>JAJFLT010000115.1 GCA_021772555.1 Opitutales bacterium
ATATCCTCGTAGTGACTAAATTCCTCGCTGTGGATGCCGCGTCCGCCGGTGAGTGACCGCAGAGTTGTCGAGTAACGGTAAATTTCCATCTGAGGCACCTGGGCTTTGATAATTTGGAATCCGTCGCTGGAGTCCATGCCTTGAATGCGGCCCCGCCGGGAAGAAATGTCGCCCATGACGTCTCCCAGGTTTTCTTCCGGGACTTTAATCTCGATATTGAATATGGGTTCCAGAAGATAGGGTTTGGCACTCATAAAAGCCTCCCGAAAAGCATGTTTGCCTGCGATTTGAAAGGCGACATCCTTGGAATCGACGGGGTGCATTTTCCCATCGTAAAAATTGATCTTTAAGTCCACCACATGGAAACCGGCCAGAATGCCCTCTGTGGCGGCGGAATTAACGCCTTTTTCCACTGATGGGACAAATACCCGGTCCACATTCTGACCGACGAGGGAGTGCGTGAACTCCAGGCCGGTATCTCGCGCTTTGGGTTCGATGCGCATCCATACTTCAGCAAATTGGCCAGCCCCGCCGGTTTGTTTTTTATGCCGGTACTTCGCTTCCCCGGGTGCGTGTATGGTCTCCCGGAAGGGAATCTTCGGCTCGATCAATTCGATAACCACATTGAAGCGCCTTTTCAATTCATCAAGGATGACTTGGAGGTGCAGTTCACCTTGCCCGGAAAGAATGGTTTGCCCAATTTCGGGATCGGCGCGGTATTGAAAAGCCGGGTCCTCTTTGTGCAGGGTGGCCAGGCCGGTGGCGATTTTGTCCTCATCTCCCTTGGACTTGAGGACCAGGGCGCCATGAATGTTCGGGTTTGGATATTTTGCGCGGGGCAAATCGACGATGTTTTTGGAATTGCACAGGGTATCGCCGGTGTGGGTGTTTTTCAGTTTTACAAAGGCACCGATGTCGCCGCTGTGAAGTACGTCCACATTGGTCCGGTTGTTGCCGTTCATGATAAAAATCTGCCCCACCCGCTCGGTCAAATTATGGGTGCTGTTGTATAGTTCGAGACCGTTTTTGATCGTCCCGGAAAAGATGCGAAAATAGGACAGATCGCCAACATGGGCTTCACTGACTGTTTTGAATACTTGCGCCACCGGTTTGGAACCCTTCAGGTCCACTTCCACTTCGGCTCCATTTTGGTAGACGGCTGTTGCTTTTCCGTGGTCGAGGGGACTATATCCAAATTTGGCGATAAAATCCATTAATCGGGCAATACCGATGTTAGTCTCCCCAGCGGCCGCAAAAAGCGGGATAAAGGACTCGTTTTTGACGGCTTCGTGAATGCCGGCCCGCATCTCATCTTCGGATAGTCCGCCCTCATCGAAGAATTTTTCCAGCAATGAATCGTCGGATTCCGCCACATACTCGATCAATTCCTGATGGAGCTGATTGACTTGATCGGCCCATTCTCCGGAAGGCTCCGATTCCGTGTATTTTCCGCTGCCGTCCGTTTGATAGGTGATCACCTTGCGCCTGAGCACGTCGAGTGTTTGATTGAATCCGATACCGGCATTGATGGGAACCGACATGGGGAACACTTTTTTCCCAAACCGGCTTTTGACACTTTCCAATACCGATGCAAAATTTGCATGTTCCCGGTCCAGCGCGTTGACAATCAGAATCCTGGGTATGCCACGGCGTTGGGCAAAATCCCACATTTGGTTGGTGCCGACCTCAACCCCTTGGCCGGCATGAACGACAACGAGGGCAAAATCGCTGATTTGCAGTGCGCCGAGTCCATCGCTTAAAAAATCCAGATAACCGGGGGTATCGGCAAAATTTAATTTTTTGCCCATCCACGCGGTATGCAGGAGGGAGGTATGGATCGAAATTTGCCTCTTCCTTTCCTCCTCGTGATAATCGGAAACGGTGGAGCCATTCAAGGTGCTGCCCAATCGGCCAATAACCCCGCCGCATGTGAGAATGGATTCGGCCAGCATGGTCTTGCCCGAAGATCCATGTCCGACAATGGTAAAATTTCGCAAATCTTCTGTTTTGTATTCCATGTTCAAATCAATCCCTAGGGTTTCAGGCGTTGGCCAGACAGGTTTCAGGTTTCAGGGTGGAACGGGCTGTCCTCAGCGCGTTTTTGAGGATCGTTGATGCCGGTGTCAAGATGCGGGATACGCAAATTTTATCTCCTGACACCTGAAACCTACCACCTAATTTCAGCTATTTTGCCTAGATCAGGCAAAAACGCGGTTTTTAAGAGGTTTTTTGTCCAGACGGTCGGTGAAGCTCAGGATTTTCGGCTGCACCAGGCGTTCAAAGTCTTTGTAGGGCATCTTGACCAGATCCGTGTGCGATCCGGCATTGAAGGCGATATCCTCGTCTTCGGTCAGGCTTTGGGCGACATAAACTTCCACCCCGTATAAATTGCCGAAGGGCGGCATCGCTCCCACTTCGCAATCGGGAAATTGTTCTTTGAATTCGCTTTCCAATGCCAGATAGACATCGAAGGTGCCCATGGCCAGGGCGAGTCGATTGAAGTCGATATGATAACTGGCCGGCAGCACTGCCATGGCCAGTTCACCCCTTACATTCACCATGACCGGTTTGGCCATTTCCCGGCCTGGAATATGTGTCATGGCAGCTATTTCCTGGGCGCTGAATGACGCCGAGTGGCTGATTACTACATATTTTACAGAATTATCATCAAGGTATTCCCTCAGTTTTTTTATTACCATAATTTCAAGTATTTAGTTGATTGGTTTCGATTTTAGAGTGTTGTTCCGGAAAATATTTGAGCGGAGCGGCTCCCGGTGCTTCGCTTGTCATTCGCAATTTATTCGGTCTTGGTAAACCGAACGAGTCCTGGCATTGCAGGCTCGTTTTCGATGGGATGATGTTTGCTCTCGCGACCACAAATAATGACAAGGAGAAGTCATGTTGCCTAGAGCTTGGCGGATGGCAAATTTTTTTTCAAAAATTTACTTATTTTCGCTCCAGGACGCGATATTTACATTCAATCGGATGCAATCTCGGGCCTGTTGGAGAACATTCTCCGTGTCAGCAGTTTGCCTTTCAGGAAAATCAGTTCGGCCCACATTTCGCGGTCAAATTTCCAGGTCAGAGCCAGTGTAACGAATACAAAAATCCCAATGCCAAGGACGATTTCCGCAGTCCATCCAGGAGAACCCGGAGGTATGGCCCATTTTACAGGCTGGTAAAGCAACGCCGCCAGCGCAGACGCCAGGAGGGGGAGCCAAAAAATTCTGGCCAGCGCCCATAGGCTCCCCTTGCTAAAACCCATGGCCAGCAGCAAATTAAAAACCGGGCTGATGATGTAAACAAAACTGATGGCAACTACGAATTCCCACAATCCGATTTGTGCCGCGGGCAAGGTGAAAAGGAAAAACAAAACGCATTGGATGACGCTGGCCAAAAGAAGAAGCCGGAATTTTTTTTGGGAATTCAGGTAGGAACCAGCGATGCTGCCGGAAGCCCGGAAAGCCATGCTCACCGCCAATACCTGCAATAGAGGAATAGCCGGTAGCCATTTGTCCGCATAAATGAGACGTATGAGAGGGTCAGCCAGGGCGGCTATGACCATGCTGAACGGTATGGCCAGCAAGGCCAGGACGCGACTGGCCCGTATAAAAGCATTCCGCTGCCGCTCCGGATCGTTTTGGATTTTGCTTAAAATGGGAAAGAGTATGCCGGTTAAGTTCAGGCTGATCAACATGATGGACTGCACGGACAGCGCATAGGCAAAGTAATAAAGCCCAACCGTTTCGTTATCAAAAAAAGCTCCCAATATGAGATAATCTCCCATATCGACGATTTTGCTGAATATGGCCGTAAACAAAACGACGACCGACAGTCGAACAATTGATCGCCAATGCGAAAATTGAAACCGCCAATGAATGGGCGGTCGCGCCAGTAGCAATAATATCACGGCGCACAATGGTTTGGTGATGAGCAGTGGCAGGACAAAACTGTAGGCCCCAAAACCGGCCCAGGCGAAGAGGACCGACAGGATCATACCGCCAACCCAGTAAAACATATTGACTATGGCCGCGGCCCGGAACCTGAAATCTATCGACAAACGTGCACTGGGAACAGTCCATATAGCCTGGAAAGGAGTCGCTATGGCCATAATCAGGAGCAGGCCAACCAACTCCGGGCTGTCCAGCAAACGGGCCGCCAAGGGCGCGCAGAGCAACATGATCGCAGCAGCAACCAAACCAGTGAAGATGGAATACCAAAAACCGGCATTGGCGTAGCGTTCGTAGTCATCCTGCCTGGAAACCAAGAAAATGCCCACACCGGTGCTCTGCACGATGCCGGCAAAACCTTGAATGGAATAGGCCAGCCCTATGAGACCGAAGTGCTCCGGTTCCAGCATCCAGGCAAGAGCAATTTGGGTGGCAAAGGCCGCCACCCGGGTCACTACCGACTTACTAAGCATCCAGAGAAAACCCTGCATGGAACGCTGCGTGAGCGACATGTCAGGCGCCGCAACGGGCGAACTCTGATTTTCCTTTTCCTCTTGCAAAGACTATCTGTTAATGAAAATCGACTAACTTTATTCGGTAAAGGGTGGGATTTCCGAACCTGTTTGTCGCAAACTTCCATAATGGGGTCAAAAAAAATTGCAGGGGTATAAAATCCCGATTATAGATAATCTTTTTCCGCCATGATCGATAAAACCAGACTGGAAGCCCTCGCCCTTCTGCACGAATACACAAAAGGAGAGAGCTTGATCAAACACGGCCTCGCAGTGGAGGCGGCCATGCGATGGTACGCCAACCATTTTGGGGTGGACAAGGAAGAGGAGGATTTGTGGGGCCTTACGGGGCTCCTGCACGATTTTGATTACGAGCAAAACCCTTTTCTGGGTGATAACGGCCACCCCTACGTAGGCTGCCGGATTCTACGCGAACAAGGCTACCCGGAACCCATGATCGAGGCCATCCTTGGCCACGCCACCTATTCGGGGGTGCCGCGCCAGACACTGATGGCCAAGGCGCTCTTTGCCAGCGATGAATTGACCGGTCTGATCACGGCCTCTGCCTTGGTCCGGCCAGACAAATCCCTGCACTCGTTGAAAGTGAAATCGGTCAAAAAGAAGTTCAAGGACAAGTCATTCGCCAAAACAATTCATCGGGAAGACATACGTCTCGGGACGGAGGAACTGGGTATCGAGCTCGGCCAACATATCGAAAACGTGATCGCAGGAATGCGCACCATAGCAGCCGACCTCGGGCTCAACGGAATAGAAGCCGCCCAGTAACATTTTTTATATTTCCAGACAATATCAACGCCAGCCGCGTTGCCCGGAGAGTCCACGATTGGGCGAAGGTTGAAATTCCTTCTCCGGCTCTCCTGTCAACTTACCGTTTTCGACCCATTGGAGATCACTGCCGTAGAGATTATCCAGCATCAGCGCGCTCAAATGTTCCAGGGTTGACTGGTGTTTCGCATCGGAAAAAAGGTCGCGGAGTTCCTGAGGGTCCTTTTGCAGATCAAATAACTGGAAACGGTTGCCGACGGGGTACCAGATCAACTTGAAGCGTTTATCCCGTACCATGCGCATGGCACGATCGTCCTCGAAGTGTTCGCAATAGAGGTGGTCCCGGCAGGTATCCGAGAGCAAAGAATGCCCCTCAACGGTTTCCGGCACGGGTATATGGCAGAGGTCCAGAAGCGTCGGCATGACGTCCCTTAATTCTGACAGACGATGATCGGTGCGGTGGTGGCCTACCTCCGAATTATCCGCCGTGGGAACGAGGATCATGGGAATCCGAGCCGACCCTTCATGCATGGGCGGCTTGGCCCAGAGGTTGTGGTTTCCGAGCATATCCCCGTGGTCGGATACGAACATGATGACGGTGTTGTCGAGCAGGCCCTCCTCCCTCAATGTACCGATCAAAAGCCGAATCTGGTGGTCGATATACGTGCATTGGGCATAAAAGCCCATGCGGGCCAGCTTAAGGTCCCGGTCATTTAAATGGGGCCGGCGGTCATTGTGTTTTTTCAAGGCGTGAGGAAGGTTTTCCAAATCTTGAGCCCACTGGCCGATGAATCGATCATCAACCCCGAGGCGGGAGTACATATCAAGGTAATCCTTGGGTGGGGTGACCGGCGGAT
>JAJFLT010000116.1 GCA_021772555.1 Opitutales bacterium
CGCGGAACTGGAGGAGGAAATGATCGCCGCCGCCAACGACCTCCAATTCGAGCGCGCGGCCCTCCTCCGTGACCAGGTGGACGCCCTCCGTAAAGGCGATTTTGGCGACGGAAAAGGAAAACGCCGCTATGGCTCATCCTATCAAAAAGCCCCCACCAAACGCCGGGCCAAAAAAGTCCACAAAGGAGAAACCTACAAACCCCGACGCAGATAAAGAATCTTAAGCTAAATCGAATTTAGCATAAAGTATATTTAAAAATTACAATACCACATATTGTGCCTCGAAATCGTTAGACACCCATTATATTGTGTAGAAATTTTTCTACTGAATAATCTTGCTTCAAAACTCATTATACTTCAAAGACTTACATAAAGCAGGAGGCTCCCTGCCCAAGTAATACTTGAATAGGAAGCCTCCTGTGAAGGGCCAGTATCAAAGGCGTAATGTGCATTAGGGTACTTTGATACCAGCCGAGGGCCAAGTGCGGAGTCTACTTGTATAGACTTCGCCTTGGCTCTCGTTATTTACTCTTGCGACGTCTTGTCTTATTCGGTGCCTGTGTCAGAGCTGACGCAGCAACCGTTTTCACCATTTTTGATGACTTCGGATTACTCAACAGCTTCGCCGCTTTACTGGCAACCGATTTTGAGGTTCTCTCGTTTCGAGACATGTTACCTCCTGAGTTTAGTTGCTTGGAGTATCCTGATCCCGAACATTGGTGTTCGAGGTCTTTTCCAAGTAATCTAATTTTTTGATACTACGCAAATTCCTGTCAATAAGGAATTATTGGATTTGTTCACAAAATATAAACAAAATTTTGTATAATAACAAACTATCGTTAGTAAGAATTTTTTTAATTAGGATAACAATGAGAACAAAACACCATGAGCCTTTACAATTGCCTCAATGCGTAGACGCTATGCCGGCAGTGCTTTTTTGACTTTGATCCGGGATGCGTTTTTCTCGGCTTGGGCGAGGTCATAATCCATCTGCATGCCGAGCCAGATTTCGGGGCTGCTGCCAAATGCTTTGGACAGCCGGATGGCCATTTCCGGGGATACGCCGCTCTTGCCATTGACAAGGTTGCTCAGCGTAAGGCGGGTTACACCAAGAATCTCGGCGGCCTTGGTAATGGTCAGGCCAAGCGGCTCCAGGCATTCGTGTCTTACGAGTCTTCCGGGGTGAGGCGGGTTTTTCATTCTCATGGTTCTTTGCTCCTGATTAATGGTAGTCGATTAAATCCACATCGTAGGCGTGGCCCTGCTTTATCCTGAAAATCACGCGCCAGTTGCGGCCTACGGTAACAGCCCAAAAGCCTTTGAGACTGCCCTTGAGTGGGTGCAGGTAAAAACCGGGAAATGCCATGTGTTCCGGTTTCGCGGCACGGTTTAAGGCGACAAGGATGTGTTCAAGTCTTTCCACATGTTGAGCGGATACCTTGCTCCGGTCATCTTTTTCAAAAAGGAGTTGTAGGCCCTTGTGTCGAAAATTCTGTATTACTATATTTTTGTATATCGCATATATGCACTTGTCAAGGACTTCACGTTTTTTCTTTTGGGTTGGGTTTGCCAATGGGGGACTGGGGATTTGTTGTTGCCGATGTGAAGGATTTGAAGATCCTTTCGTGTTTGGAATAAATGATCGCGAATTCGGAAACCTATCCTGTAATACCTTTGTGGAAACGGCCCCGGCGCTGGATTTCATTTGTAGGCGTTTGTTTGGCGGTAATAGTTTTTTTCTGGATGCTGCCGGTGAATCCTTCCGTCATTCCGGAAGATCGGGCTGTGGGGCATTGGACTTCCATTTTGCCACCGGTATTTGCTGTCATTGTGGCATTGCATTTTCGCACTTTGGTCTGGGCGCTATCGTCGGCATTTGTTTTGGGAACCTTTCTGTCCTACGCGCCGGAATACATCTCGGCCCTGCCGAAGGGGGTAAAAAATTTCATCTGGGTGAATTTTACCCAACAGTTCAACCTCTACATTTTCGCTTTTCTGTTCTCGCTCGTGGGGTTGATCCACGTGGCCTATCGCTGTGGGGGCATCCATGGACTGGTGGCCAAGATCAACCGGGTGGCGCGCGGGCCACGCTCGACCAAGCTGGCCACCTCGCTGGCCGGATTGGCCATTTTTTTCGACGATTACTCGAACACCGTAGTGGTCGGCTCGACCATGCGGGCGCTGACGGACAAATGGAAAATCTCCCGCGAGAAACTGGCCTACCTCGTCGATTCGACCACGGCGCCCATCGCGGGGGTGGCTCTGCTCTCCACCTGGATCGCATTTGAGGTGCTTCTTTTCAATCAGGTCTCAGGTCAATTGGGTTTGAAAGAAGGAGGCTATGCCATGTTCGTGCAAATCCTGCCCTACCGTTTTTATTGTTGGGGCACATTGCTTTTCGTCTTCTTCACCTCTGCTTTGGGGAGGGATTTCGGCCCCATGTACCAAGCCGAAAAACGGGCCGCCCTGGAAGGCAAGGTGATGGCCGACGGGGCCCGCCTGCTGACTCATGAAAAAGGCGGGGCTCTGGAGCCTGCTGAGGGCAAACCCCAACGCTGGATCAACGCGGTCCTTCCCTTGCTCATTGTGATCGGTGGAACCTTGGGCGGTATTCTATTGATCGGTCGCTCCAAGGTGCTGGCCGACGGGGGTAGCTTTTCATTTGCCAACATGGGCGATTTGCGGGCCGCCTTCGGCATGGTGACCAATCCTTACCGGACACCGGGTGGGGCCATGAAAATCCTGTTTTTTGCCTCGTTTACCGGTGGCGTGGTTGTGGTGGCCATGGCGGTGGGCCAGAAAATCCTCTCTTTACGGGAAGCGGGCAAAGCCTATATGCAAGCCCTGCCCACGCTCTGGATGGCTTTTTTCATTCTCATCATGGCTTGGGGAATGAGTAAAATCTGCACCGACGGCGTGCATACCGACACCTATTTGATCTCCCTCTTGGGCGGGCGCATAGATTTGGTTTTCCTGCCCCTATTCGTATTTCTGGTGGCCTCCGGCATGTCCTTTGCCACCGGCACCAGTTTTGGTACCATGGCGATTTTGATCCCCGTCATTTTGCCGCTTTCCCACGCCCTGGGCGCTTACGGGGAAGGGCACCAGATCATTTTCTGGCTGACCGCGGCGGCCATCATGGACGGGGCCATTTTCGGCGACCATTGCAGTCCCATCAGTGACACCACCGTGCTATCCTCAATATCGGCCGGTTGCGACCATATCGACCACGTCAGCACCCAAATGGCCTATGCCTTGACCACCATGGTTATCGCCGCATCGACCGGCTACCTGGCCGTGGCTTTGGGCATGACGGCCTGGTTCTATTTTTTGCTCTTTCCCGCCTGCGCCCTGGTATTGCTCCTGGCCATCGGAAAAAAAGTGCCCGCGCCGAACCAGGAGTGAAATAGTTACTTCAAATCTCAGCCAATTCAATTACCAACCGGCTTGGTGGGATTCCGAAATGGCGGGCGATACATTTGGCCTTTGCCCTGATTTTTGGGAGAATCGATTTTGGGAGTTTCTTGAAAGGGAAGACCGTGATTTCCAGGTCCGAGCCATTGAGTTTATACCGCCAGGTGGCGATGGTTTTACCCAAGTGGATTACGGTTGCCTCGATATGCCCGCCGGGCCGCCATACTCTATTATAAAATGATGGGGGGCAAATCCAGGTTTTGTCTTTGTGTCCCAGCAAAACCGGATCGAACCGGCCCAGCATGAGCAGCGGCCAATGCCTTCTTTGCGGAGGCGGTTGCAGGAGTTCATCCAGATCTTTTGTCAGGCAGAGGAGGGTGCGCCCATCGTAACGCAAATGAGTGATTTTCTCACCCAGGGAGTCGAGTGATGGCTGCGCCGCGCGTAATGACAAACCGCCCCAATAAGCAAAATCTTTGGCCGGAGAAGGACCAAAAGTATGCAGGTATTGCCGGGCCAAAAGGCGGCCCGCCTGCTCCCGCTGGGGTGGATTCCAGGCGAGGTCCGGCAGCCAATGTTCGCGGTGCACGAAGAAGCTTTCACTTCCATTGTTTCGTCCATGGCAGGCCACTCCATGTATCACCAATTCCGCGAACAAACCACCCCATGAAGAAAACAGTTCGGAGTCGTTGGCCATTATAGGGAGCTGGCGGAGATCCGTCCGGCACATACCCGCCGACCCCTTTTTCCGGAGGAACTTTTCGGATAATTCCAATTTTTTATCGAAGTCTTTCTCGCTCCCACCGTCCTCGCAAAAACTGCGGCGCCACCAGGAACGCTTGCGGGCGTGAGCGGCCTGGATAAGGGGCCACTCGGCGGAGGGATAGAGGTGGAGCGTATATCGCTGCCCCCACAGTTTGACCAAAGTACGATCCGCCCACAGAATTTTTTCCAGGCGGGCCTTGGTGAAATTTTTTAGGCGGTTGGTCAGGGCTATACCCCCCGCGGAAAGTATCTGGGCCTGCACACCGCCCAAGGCGGAGGCGGCTTCCTCCGGCGACTGGAAAGGCTCAACCAATCCAGACCTTTTCAGCCGAAACCAGGCCAACTGATCCGTTGTTACAATTATTTCCCGCACGGTCTCATTCCAGGCTCAAACAAACTCCCATTCTCCGTGAATCACCGACGCCCTCCAGTTCTCCGTCAGCCCGCTGCAATACCGTGTGGGCGCCCCCGAAAAACAGATTGAGGTCGGGCCATATTTTGACCTTTGGGAACCGCTCCTCCATCTGCCGCACGACCTTCGGTGAAAATTTTCCCTCAACATTTAACAATCCGTTTTCGTAGTGAATGCGGGGGTTTTGCACGGCCTCATCCACCGGCATGGCAAAATCGATACGGTTCAAAATCACCTGCAAAATGGCTGACCGGATGCGGTTGGAGCCACCCGAGCCGGTGGCCAGAACGCCCTCCCGGTTGAATATGAGGGTGGGGGACATCATGGAGGCGATCCGGGTATTGGGCTTCCATTGATGAAAACCGGCCGGGTTGAGGTCCTCTTCACCGAGCATATTATTGAGCATGAAGCCGCAGTCCGGCGCCATGATGCCGGAACCTGAACCATTGGAAAGGTTGAGAGCGGCCACGTGGCCATCGGCATCGATCACGCTGATGTGGGTTGTACCGGAAGGGCAGATGGGATGTTTTGCCAAAATTGTTTGGTAGGCGGCCAGCAGCTCTTTATCCAGCAAAGACTCCGCCCTTTTGAGGTCTCCCAGGAACTGTCCGGCGTGTTCCCTTTTCAGCCGTCCCGTCAATTGCATAGTGCGGGCCAAAATCTCCAGATGGGCGAGGGAGCCAAACTCATGCTGGGGCAATGAACTGCCCGCGATTAATTTCAGGGCCAGGCCGATCAACGTCCCGCCGAGGGCCGGGGGTGGATTGGTCCAGATGGTAGCATCTCGATAGAGCACTTTCAACGGGTGGCGTTTGCAGGCCACGTACCGGTCGAAGTCATCCATTGCCAGGTGTCCCCCGCGTTCCCGGCAGGATTGAGTGATTTTTCGAGCCACTTCTCCCCGGTAGAATAAATCCTCCCCCTCCCCGGCCAGTGCCTCCAGAAAACCGGCCATCTCAAGCTGGTTCAACCGCTCCCCGTCTTGCAAAATTTTGCCGGGATGGGTTTTGCTGGCAAACACCTCGCGGGCTTGTGGCGATGCCAAATATATCCGGCTGACGACGTCGAGCAGGATAGGCAAGAAATCTTCGACCACAAACCCTTCTCGGGCCAGGGAGAGAGCCGGTTCGATCAATTGTTTGAGGGACATCCGGCAGCAGTCACGCTGCACCTGGCAAATGCCCCTTATGGCGCCGGGGGTGGCGCAGGACCCAAGCCCGAGGTGAAATTCCTGGGTCGTTGTTCCGAAATCGGCATGAACCGGAAAGAAATCCAGTTTACTCGATGTTGGTTGCTGTGGTGTTTGCGTAAAAAAATCGTAGAGAATGGGGTCGCCACTACGCCATGCCAGCAAAAACCCGCCGCCGCCCGGAGAGGCCAAAACGGGTTCCGCCACACAGGCCGCAAAGAAGGCCGCCACGGCGGCATCGAACGCATTGCCTCCGGCCTCGAGAGTGGTCAGGGCGGCCCGGGCCGTATGAATGCTTCCCGCCGCAACGATTCCTTTTTTGCCTTCTGGCATCGTTCTTAAAAAACAAAAGGATGCGCAAAAGACAAGAATCCACTACGGGCCATGGGCACCACCTGGAGCTTCATATTGGCAAGAATTCCGGCACGGCATTTATCATTCCATTGGCAATTGCTATTCGTCCGGATTGACCTCCAAAAGCTCGACCTCGAATATGAGGGTGGAATCCGGCGGAATCAGGCCGGACCGCTGATCCCGGTAGCCCAGACGGGAGGGAATATAAAGTCTTATTTTCCCCATTTCCCGAACCAGTTGCAAACCCTCGGCAAACCCCGCCACCACCTGGTTGAGGTTTAAATCGGCGGGCTGGCCCCTCTTCTCGGTGGAATCGAAAACCTGGCCATCGATAAGCGCTCCGGTGTAATTCACGCGCACCCAGTCATTCATTTCGGGCTTTCTCCCGATCCCTTCATCGATGAGTACGTAATAAAGGCCGGAGGCGGTTTGTTGAATTTCCGGAATTTTTTCCAGTTCAGCAAAAAAAGATTCTTCCGTGACGGGGCTATCGGGCGCCTGACCGGAACGTAGTTTTTCCTGCCTTACCTGAAAGGCTTCCACTCGCTGCCGGATCATAGCTTCAACCTGGGCCAAGGCTTCCTCAATGTTTTCCGGACCGGGGCCTCCCCGCGCTCCCAAAATGATACCGTTGATGATATACGTCAGCTCTTCGTCCGTATATCCGACGTAAAGCGCCTTTTCCTGCCCGATGAGCCAACCGTAAGTCTCAAACAACTCCTTTTGTGACAATTCGGACGATTCCGCAACGACCTCGATTATAGCTTCCGCCACAGGCTCCTCCTGTCCCCGGAGACTGGAAAAAGAGATTGATGAGGTGGTAAATACGATCAAGAAAATCGATCGAAAAAATAAATATCCTGTAGAATTGGAATTCATTTATTGAATGTTGAGGGTGAGAAAACCAGGGTCAACGGTTAAGGATGGTGGAGACGAATAGTTGATTTTGGGCAAAAATAGTCGTTTCCGGTTCTCATTGTTAAGGAGAAAATTCCATTGCCTATTGTCCGCCTTAGCAAATATAGAAATGGGCAATCCCGTATTGTTCGCAATAAAGTCCCGTTTAAGTGCTCCTATCTTTCGATCTCTGCTTACTCAACATGGAACAAAAACCGCATACATGATAATCTATAAAAATCTTTTTTTAAAAAGAATTCTCCCCTCTGGTCTGTTGGGAGTCTTAGCTTTAAGTTACTTCGTGACTATGGATAGGCTATGGGCCGAACCGGAAAATGCCGGCAAGGTTCCGGTTCATGGTTCCGGAACACCGGAACTGGAAGTGCTCAAAGTCAGTCTGTTTGCCGAAAAATTCGCCAATGAGGAGAAATTTCTGGAGGCTTTGGCCCGCGCCGTTGAGGCGGGGTTGCCGGAACAAACTCAGATTGAGGCCAGGATATCGCGCTACTGGACTCAAGGACAATTCGAGGACCTTATGGCTTTGCTTCCGCAAATGGAAAAGA
The DNA here is from genome assembly GCA_021772555.1 of Opitutales bacterium. Lineage (GTDB taxonomy): Bacteria > Verrucomicrobiota > Verrucomicrobiia > Opitutales > UBA2987 > JAJFLU01. The sequence continues at coordinate 7,595 of JAJFLT010000116.1, forward strand.
GTCTCGAAAACTGGGATTATGCGCAGAGCGAAATTTTCACCGAAAAGCGGGAATTGATAGGCTACTATCATCTCTTTCGAACTTATGAATCCAAGGTTTCGGGAACCACGGAAAGTTTTGCCAGAAATGCCAAGGAGAGTTTTTGGAATTACCCTGAGTTGGGCGAGATCCTCGCTATTTGGATTGGAGAAAAACGCCAGGAGGAGAGAATGGGCAACCTCTTAATGCCGATGGATACGGTATTGACCACCTCGCAGGGTGAAAAAACCACCTTGAACGAATTGGTGACGGACAAAAAAGCAATCCTCATCGATTTTTGGGCCACCTGGTGCGCGCCCTGCATAGCCCTTATGCCGGAATTGATTCACAAAGCTGAAAAATTGGCGCCGCAGGGAATTGTCGTAGCCGGGATGAATACGGAAACGGAAAAACAGGCCGATACCCTGCGAAAAGAAAGGGGCATAAGCTTTGCCTGGCTGGTGGAACCGCCCGGGGCACCTTTTCAAAAGCTACTGCAAATCGATTCCATCCCCCGCATGGTCCTGGTTTCTCCCCAGGGCAAAGTGCTCTACAACGGCCACCCCATGGACCCGGCGTTGAATGTAGCCCTCAGCAAACTTGAGGCCACCCTCTAAAGCGAACCCGCTGTTCTACAAAGGACCACCGTTTTATTTATTCGCCTTCTTTTTCAGCATCAATAGCTGCAGAACTGGCCGCTTTTTCTCCGTTTGCGGTCTTGCTCTCAGTGGAATCACCGACGCTGGACAGTGGCTCGGAAACACTCAAGGAATGAAGTGGCGGCGGTGGAGGGGGTGGGGGATGCATTTTAGATTTGTCCCCCGGTTCTCCATAAGTTTCCCGAAAATATTGATGCCTTTGCTCCGGGGTCATGCTTTTCAATTTGTCCCGTTCGGCCCGCCGATCCTCCTCCGACATGCTGAGGAACCGGCTCCGCATCATGTTGCGGCGTTCGGTGGAAACAGCGCTCCACCTAGCGTGCATTTTTTCCCGTTCACCGCTAGACATCCGCCGGAATTTCTTTATTTGCTGCCGGATGCGCTCCTTTTCCTCGGGGGACATCTGCTGAATCAACTCGATGGAATTGCGCACCTCCGCGAGGCGCTCGGGCGGCAAGCTGAGGAATCTTTCCACCAGCATCATTTCCTGTAAACTTTTGCGTTCTGCGGGAGAGAGCTCGGCAAATTTCCGGGTACGATTTTCGTCGGGGGCGGTTTTTCCCGCAATCGGGGGCAGTCCAAGAAAATCTTCGCTCGACTGTCCGCTCAAGCTAACTGGCAAACCGATGAGCAGAACCATACCCGCCGTGGCCGAAACAAGCCACAGACTAACCGGGCGGGATAAAAAAAGAGTTTTCTTTGTCAACATAACGGGAAAAATCCTTTTCCACTTAAAAAAGAACCGCTTCTTCATAGGACAATGTATCGAGGGTCGCGTAAGCCTCATCATCGAGGAATAATTCGGCATCGCTGAGCCCATCGGCAAGTACAAAAAGCGCTTCCATGTTTGCCAGCACGGCTAACGTGTTTTCCTCCACATCAATGGGAATTTCCGATTCCGTGTTTTTCACCACAACCGGATCCACGGCGGTCGGATCGAGGATCGCCTGGGTGGCAAAAAAACCGGCCACCAGCATGGCCGCGGCCGCTCCCGCCCACCAGAAAATCTGCGGAAAGACAACCAGGTTGTTGCTCCGTGGCTTCTGGTTTTGTTCGAGAATAACTTTCATCGTTTTCTCGGTAAAACCGGGTGAAGCTTCTACCGGCTGATCGCGCAAAAGGGCATCGAGCGATTTGTCGATATCCCTGTCCTTGAGACGTTCCATGACCGCCGCTTCAAAGCCGACTGAGGCGGATACCGGCTGGGCGGCGAGCAGCTTGTCCAGTTGGCGATCGATGGAGGAGGTTTCTTCTGATGGTTTCATTTTACTTTTGCAACAATCCGGCCAGGACGGTTCTTAAGTGTTTTCGAGCGCGAAAAATCCAGGTTTTGACGGCCGACTCGGTTGAATCCATGGTCTTGGCGATTTCTTTGTAGGATAGTTCCTGTTGCTTGAGCAGGAGGATGGCTGTGCGCTGGTTCTCGGGCAGATTCTCGAGGGCCAGGCTGAAGGCTTCCTCGATTTCCAAAATGCGCATATCACCACTGCTGGATTCCTTCGTCGTCAAAGTATGGGGATCGACAATGTCGAGCGGTTTACGCTGTTGCCGCCGGTACTCATTGATGAGGAGCCGCCGGGCGATGTGAAACAAAAAAGTGGAAAACTTGGCCGTGGGCTGGTACTTGGGCGCCGCCCGGTAGAGGCGTATGTAAACCATTTGGGCCAAATCCTCGGATTGCTCGAAGGATTGCAGGGAGCGGTAGAAAAAATTCACGAGAGGGTTTTTCCAACGATCGATCAACTCGGCCAGGGCGGCGTCTTCACCAATTCCCACCCGCAGCATCAAGGATTCGTCAGATTCCCGGAGACAGGTCGAGGGTGAGTCCGCTGCGGTGGACGCGTTTTTGGGCATGTTGCGGATCATAAGACCGGATTCATGCGCCTGCCAAGCCGGTAGTTGTATGACTTCGGCATTCACGCAACATTAATCACTGGATTGGGGAAAAAAGTTGCACCGGAAAGCCCTTTTTTTCCTCCGTCGTGGCAAATGGCCTTGGCCAGCGTTGGGACGCTCCGGCTCCGGGCCGACTGTGAAAATGTGAATAAGCATGAGTTCCAAGCACTTGCAATGTGCATAAGCTGTGAATTTCCCGGCAACAAAATGGAACAACTTTTTATTGCCTCGAACCACCGGAAAGGGAACTTTTATGACGAGCCGAAAATCGGTTTCAAAGAAATATTTAAAAAAATTTTCAAAAACTGTTGACGCAATATATTGTGCTTCTCTAGCATTAAAACCCCAATATATAGTGATTGAATTTAAAAAAGCTTCTTTATCCCATTCCAACGCCAGTAGGCTACGGAACTCCTTCGGGTTAAGTTCTTTGGAGAAGGGAAGCGATTCTTCATCATCATAATACCGGGCTCAAACCTGTCCAACCTGCCACCTTTTATCCATCGCCATGCAAGCAACCTTTACCATTGGTAACAAGTCCTTCATCCTCGACCAGGAAAAGGCCGAAGCGGCTTTTGCGGCCAAAAAAGTAATCAACGGCCGGGAGACCATGTTTTTCAACATTCTCCCCCTCAAATACCAATGGGCCTACGAACTTTACCGTAGTATGAAGGCCAATCACTGGGAACCGGAAGACATTCCCATGCAAAAAGATTGCGAGCAATGGCGCTCCGATGAAGTTTCCGACATCGAACGCTGGATCATCAAGATGGGCATCGGTTACTTCTCCGGTGCGGAAGGCATCGTCGGCGACAACATCCTCCACGTGGTCCGCGAATTGGTTACGGCGCCGGAATTGAAACTCGTCCTCGGGCGCCACGCGCATGAGGAAAACATCCACGCCGACAGCCTGGTTTACATGATCAGCTCCCTCGGCATCAATCCCCACGAATGCGAGTCCATCCTCGAGGGTATCGAAACCGTCCAGAAAAAGACCGATTTCGTCTCACGCAACTCGCGCGCCATGCGCCGGGACATCGACCTGACCCAAACTTCCGCCAAACAGGATTTCGCCAAAAACATCTTCCTTTTCGGGCAGTGCATGGAAGGGACACAGTTTTACGGACTCTTCGGGATGGTATTGTCCCTTTACCGGCAGAACAAATTTCCCGGCATCGGGCAGATGTTCCGCTACACTTTGCGCGATGAATCCAACCACATCGAATTATTGCGCAACCTCTTGATGGACCTGGTGGAGGAAAATCCGGACATCTGGACGCAACCATTTCGCGACGACCTCACCCAATTGATGGTGGAGGCCGTCAATCTGGAAAAAGAATTCATACGCGACTGCCTGCCGGTCAATGCACTCGGCCTGAGCGCGGAGGAATTCATCCTCTACATCGACTACATTGCCGACCGCCGGCTCGAGGGCGTCGGCCTGAACCCGCTCAACCCCGGCGTCAAAAACCCCTTCCCCTGGCTGGCCGAGATGATGGACATCAAAAAAGAACAAAACTTTTTTGAAGGCCGCGTGACCGAATACCAGAAAGCCTCCGCCCTGGACTCCGTCCACGATGACGAACTGTAATCTTTTTTGCCGCCACCACTCGCCAACCCCCAAACGCCC